>NCDY01000047.1 GCA_002280405.1 Rhodobacterales bacterium 32-66-9
AACCACATCGGACAACCCTGGCGCGGGGTGGAGCAGCCCGGTAGCTCGTCAGGCTCATAACCTGAAGGTCACAGGTTCAAATCCTGTCCCCGCAACCAACTTTAGCGAACTTCCCATCCGAGCATAAGCCCCGCCAGAAGCGGGGTTGCTTGCTATGAGCATCTTTACGATGTTCCCGTCTATCTCAACATCAAATGCCTTGGCCGCTTCGTCGTAGCGCACCACCACACGATCAATCATATCGTGAAGGAGGTCCGATGCGCGGCTGACAACGCCTTCGTCGTTCAGCGTCATCACGAGATCATCGACATAGGCGCGGTACTGATCAGGCAGATTGTCCGGCAAGGGAACATCGATTGGCTTTGCGGCCTCTCTTTCCAACTTCGCGCGTTCAAGGTCTCCGCCGACCTGTTCAAGTTCCTTCAACCGTCTACCTGCACGCCTGGGAGACCGGCTCTCAGGCCAAGGCTGGCATCGGGCGCTGGATCACCTTCTACAACCACCATCGCCCACACACTGCCCATGGCGGGCAGCCGCCCGCCGTGGTCTACTTCAACCACACCCAAACCGATCAGCAGGTGCAGGCCGTAGCTTAACTCAGCCGGAAATCTGTCCAAAAGTTGGGGAGTTGCTATCTGTCCAAAAGTTGGGGAGTTGCTTAGGACTGAAAACAGACAGAGCCCTGGAAGGTGTGTAAGTGCGTTTTCGTTTGGGTCGAGGAATGGTGTTCCGAACTGTGGCACATTGCATTGTGCTAGGCGTTCCTCGCCAGCCGCTTCTCAAGCACGTCGAAGGGCAGGCCGGGTTCGTCCTTGGCGCAGCGGATCACCAGGCTGGTCTTGACGTTTGCCACATGGTCGGCGCGCAGGAGTTCTTCGGTCAGAAAACTCTGAAAGCTGGACAGATCGGGCGAGACGCATTTCAGGATAAAGTCGATCTCGCCGTTCAGCATGTGACATTCGCGCACCAGCGGCCAGGACCGGCAGCGCGCTTCGAAGGCGGCAAGGTCGGCCTCGGCTTGTGAGTTCAGCCGCACCATCGCGAAGACCTGCACCTCGAAGCCCAGTTCGCGCGCGTTGATGTCGGCGTGGTAGCCCCGTATGAAGCCCTGTTCTTCCAGCCCGCGTACCCGGCGAAGGCAGGGCGGTGCCGAGATTCCCACCCGGCTGGCCAGCTCCACATTGGTCATCCGGCCATCGGCCTGCAACTCGGCCAGAATCTGGCGGTCGATCGGATCCAGCTTGTGCGCGACCATGGTGCCTCCAATGCCGGGCCATCCTTACGCGTGAGCCACCTATTGCGCAATAATATTTCAACAGTGCGCAAGAAAACGCACCCTGCATCGCCCGCAGGTCAGCCATGCAGGGGCTTTCCGGCCCGCGCGCGCGTGGCTATATCGAAGGCCGACACAAGAGGGACATCATGGGCGAGACGCGGCATACACGGGTTCTGATCATCGGCTCGGCCCGGCGGGCTATACGGCTGCGGTCTATTCGGCCCGTGCCATGCTGGACCCCGTGCTGATCCAGGGACTGCAACCGGGCGGGCAGCTCACGATCACGACCGAGGTCGAGAACTGGCCCGGCGATCACACCGTGCAGGGGCCGGACCTGATGGTGCGGATGGAGGAACACGCGAAAGCGATGGGCGCCGCGGTGATCAGCGACTACATCACGGCGCTGGACCTGTCGCAGCGGCCCTTCGTGGCGCAGGCCGACAGCGGGATCACGTTCACGGCGGATGCGGTGATCCTGGCGACGGGGGCGCAGGCCAAATGGCTGGGGCTGCCGTCGGAGGAGAAGTTCAAGGGCTTCGGTGTCTCGGCCTGTGCGACCTGCGACGGGTTCTTCTACCGGGGCAAGGAAGTCGTGGTGATCGGTGGCGGCAATACCGCGGTCGAAGAGGCGCTGTTCCTGACCAACTTCGCCTCGAAAGTGACGCTGATCCACCGGCGTGACAGTCTGCGGGCCGAGAAGATCATGCAAGACAGGCTATTCAAGCACCCCAAGATCTCGGTCGTCTGGGACAGTGAAGTGACGGAAGTCGTCGGGACCGAGGCTCCGCTTGGCGTGACGGCAGTGAGGACGCGCAACCTGAAGACCGGGGCGGAGGGAGAGATCCCCTGCGCGGGGTTCTTCGTGGCGATCGGGCATGCCCCGGCTTCCGAACTGGTCAAGGACCAGCTTCCGCTGCATTCGGGGGGGTATGTGGCGGTCGAACCCGGCAGCACCCGGACGGCGATCCCGGGGGTCTTCGCGGCGGGGGATCTGACGGACCACATCTACCGGCAGGCGGTGACCAGCGCCGGGATGGGCTGCATGGCGGCGCTTGATGCCGAGAAGTTCTTGGCGGAACACTGAGGGCGGTCCACGCGTGGACAGTTCTTTTGGTCCTTTGAAATCAAGTTGTTGCTCTCGGTCGTTCAGGGTTTCTTGACGGGTTGCCCCTCGTGCGGCATCGTCTTTTTGTCGCGAGATCGCAGGAATCGCGCTCGTCGTTCGACTTCGTCTCCACCGTTCGAGGCCAGCGCGGAGTGACGCCGTCCGCGACGAGCGGTCCGGTCAGCGCAGACGCAAGCCGTCCTTGTCGAACAGCATCGCATCCCGCGCGTCGAAGCTGACGCCCACCATCGCGCCGGGATCGAGGCTCACCTGGTCGCGGCGTTCGATGATCAGCTTTTCGCCCGAAGGCGCGGTGAGGTGGACATAGGACACCCCGCCCAGAGCCTCGGTCAGTTCCACCCGATGCGTCGCGCCCTCCGCGATCCTGAGGTGCTGCGGACGCAGGCCCACGGTCACTTCGGCCCCCTTGGCGGGCAGGCCGACCGAGGTCAGGACCTGACCCAAGCCCTTGGCCGCAACGGAACCCGCCTCGGCCACGCCGGAGACAAAGTTCATCGCCGGTGAACCGATGAACCCCGCGACAAAGCGGTTGTCGGGGTTGTTGTAGAGGTCCAGGGGCTTGCCCACCTGCTCGATCCTGCCGGCGCGCAGCACCACGATCTTGTCGGCCAGCGTCATCGCCTCGACCTGGTCGTGGGTGACGTAGATCATCGTCGCCCCGATTTCCCGATGCAGACGGGCGATTTCCACCCGCATCTCGACCCGCAGCTCGGCATCGAGATTGGACAGCGGCTCGTCGAACAGGAACACCTCCGGACCCCGGACAATCGCCCGGCCGATGGCGACGCGCTGGCGCTGGCCACCGGACAGGGCCTTGGGCTTGCGCGCCAGCAAGGGCTCCAGCTTCAGGATGCGCGCGGCCTCGGCGACCTTGCGGTCGATCTCGGCCCTGGGGTGGCCGGTCATCTTCAGACCGAAGCCCATGTTTTCCGCCACCGTCATGTGGGGATACAAGGCGTAGGTCTGGAACACCATCGCGACGCCCCTTTCGCTGGGGTCGACGCGCGTCACCTCGCGCGGGCCGATCCGCATTGCGCCGCCCGTCGTCTCTTCCAGCCCTGCGATCATGCGCAGAAGCGTGGACTTGCCACAGCCCGAAGGGCCGACGAAAACGCAGAACTCGCCATCTTCGACCTGCAGGTCGACCCCATGGATCACCTGCACGTCGCCATATCGCTTGACGACCTTCTCCAAAGTCACTCCGGTCATGCTATCCCTCCCCCTAAGCCTGTTCCGGAAAGCGCCAGCTTTCCGCTGCCGCGGCGATCCGCGCGGCGATGTCCTTGATCGTCGGAGCCTGCGCCCCCAATGCGTCCAGTGTCGTCCGCGCCGTGGTCGACGTGACTGACAATGCCCCCATCACCCGGCCCTGGCGCGAGAGAATCGGCACCGCGCAGCAGATGATCCCCGCCTCGTGCTCTTCCTGGTCCCAGGCATGGCCCCGGGCGCGAATCGCCTGCAACTCGGCCAGCAGCGCCTCGCGGCTGGCAAGTGTGTGGGGCGTGTGACGGTGGAAGGACTGGCGGGCCAGGGCATCCGCAAGCACGTCGGGCGGCAGGTAGGCGAGCATCGCCTTGCCCACCCCCGTGCAATAGGCCGGACCGACCTTGCCGGCCTGGGCGAACATCTCGACGGGCTTGGCGGCATTGCGCTTGTCGACATAGAGAACCTGACCGAGGTCCATCTGCGCCAGATGGATCGTCTCGCCGGTTTTCGCAGCGAGATCATCCAGATAGGGTCGCGCGATCGGCGCGAGCGAGGACTGCGCCCAGGCGGCATGTGCAAGGCGCACCAGCCGCACGCCAAGCGAATAGGTGCCGGTATCGGGGTCCAGTGAGAGCATCCCTTGATTGGCCAGGGTCTGCAGCAGCCGGAACAGCGTGGCCTTTGGGTAATCGGATTGCGCCAGAAGGTCGGAGAACCGCACCGGACGGCCATGGCGTGCGACCATGTCGAGGACGTCCAGCGCCTTGCCGACCGTGCCGTCCTGATGTCCCTCGGCGCCCATCGCCCCCCCTTGAACGAGCGTGTTGACAGGCTGGAGGATAGCCGACATAGTTTTCAATATTCAAGACTAAGTTTCAAATAGTGAAACCAAAGGGAGGAAACCATGGTTCACAAACTGACGGGCGCTTTCGCGCTCGGGGCGGCGCTCATGCTGTCCACGGCGGCGTTCGCGCAGCAGCGTGTTCTGACATTCACCACCGACAACAACGATCCCGCACCGAAGGCGGCCTGGGAACAGCTGGTCGCCGATTTCGAGGCCGAGAACCCCGACATCGACGTGCAGATGAACATCATGGATCGCGAAGGCTACAAGACCGCGATCCGCAACTTCCTGACCACCGATCCGCCGGATGTCGCCAACTGGTATCCCGCCAACCGGATGAAGCCGTTTGTCGATGCCGGGCTGTTCCTCGACATTTCGGATGTCTACACGGAGAACGGGCTGGACAAGCAGCTTGCCTCGACGATGCCGATCGTGACGCAGGACGGCAAGCAGTGGATGATTCCCTACACCTACTACCAGTGGGGCATCTACTACAACAAGTCGGTCTACGAGCAGGTCGGCGCGACCGTTCCGACAACCTGGGACGAGTTCATCGCCAACTGCGAGAAGTTCAAGGCGGCGGGCATCGACTGCCTGACCACCGGCTCCAGCCAGCTGTGGCCGACGGCGGGGATCTTCGACTATCTCAACCTGCGCACCAACGGCTATGAGTTCCACAAGGCGCTGACCAACGGCGAGATTCCCTGGACCGACGACCGGGTGCGCGCGACCTTCGCCGAATGGGCCAAGGTGGTGCCCTACACCACCGCGAACCACGCCGCGATCGACTGGCAGGACGCGGTGCCGCTGATCGTGCAGGGCAAGGCGGCGAACTATGTCATGGGCAACTTTGCCGTCGCCGCGTTCAAGGAAGGCGGCATGACCAACGACACGCTGGGCTTCCTGCCGTTCCCGACGATCAACCCGGACGTGCCGCGCGCCGAAGAGGCGCCGACCGACGCGGTCTTCATCCCGGCCGGGGCGAAGAACGTTCCCGACGCGAAGAAGTTCATGGCCTTCGTCGCCCGTGCCGATGTGCAGACCAAGCTGAACGAGGCGCTGGGTCAGTTGCCGGTCAACTCGGGCTCGAAGGTCGGCGACGATCCGTTCCTGCAGGCGGGCTTCCAGCTTCTGTCGACGACGCCGGGCGGCATCGCGCAGTTCTTCGACCGGGACGCCCCGGCGGAAATGGCGAAGGCGGGGATGGAAGGCTTCCAGCAGTTCATGATCCAGCCCGACCAGCTTGACGCGATCCTGACCCGGCTGGAACAGGTGCGCGGCCAGGTTTACAAGTAAGGCTCCCTGCGGGCGCTGTTCGCGGCGCCCGTACCACTGCTGTCCCCGGGGGCCTTGCGCCTTCGGGGACGTCCTTCCCCGCGCGAGGTCCCCCGATGTCGACCTACTGGAAAGCCAACCAGCGCCGCCTTGCGCCCTGGCTGTTTCTGGCCCCCGGCCTCCTGATGTTCGCGGTCTATGTGATCATCCCGATCTTCCAGTCGATGTGGATCAGCTTTTACGACTGGGACGGGCTGGGCGAGGCGACCTGGGTCGGCACCGCCAACTATGCCGAGATGTCGTCCGACCCGAACATGGTCACCTCGTTCAAGAACAACATCATCTGGCTGGCGCTGTATCTGCTGGCGGTTCCGGCGGGGCTGTTCATCGCGATCTTCCTGAACCAGACGGTCACCGGCATCCGGCTTTACAAGTCGCTGTTCTTCTTTCCCTTCGTGATCTCCCAGGTCGTGGTCGGGCTGATCTTCTCGTGGTTCTACGCGCCCGGCTTCGGGCTGTTCTACAAGGTGATCGAGTTCTTCACCGGAACCGGTGTCGCGATCCTCGCCGACCCCGACCTTGTGACCTACGGCATCATTGCCGCCGGGCTTTGGCCGCAGATCGCCTATGTGATGATCCTGTATCTGACCGGCCTGAACAACGTCTCCCCCGACCAGGTCGAGGCGGCGCGGCTGGACGGAGCGAAGGGGTGGCGGATGCTGTGGTATGTGATCCTGCCGCAACTGCGCCCGGCCACCTTCATCGCGGTGGTCGTGACGGTGATCGGCGCGCTGCGGTCCTTCGACCTGGTGTCGATCATGACGGCGGGCGGGCCGTTCGGATCCTCCCGCGTGCTGTCCTACTACATGTATGAGACCGCCCTGTCGGAATACGGCTACCGGATGGGCTATGGCGCGGCCATCGCCGTCGTGCTGTTCGCGATCATGATGGTCTTCATCTCGGGCTTCATCTGGAAGATGTGGCGCGACGAGACGGAGCGATAGGCGATGTTTCCCAGACCGATCCAGCAACGCAGCCAGGCCGCCCAGTGGATCTATTCCATCGCGCTGCCGCTGGCACTGATCCTGTGGCTGTTCCCGCTGCTTGGCGTCGCGGTCACCTCGGTCCGGCCCGCTTCGGACCTTGCGCAGGGGAATTATTTCGGCATCCCGTCCTATCTTGCCTTCGAAAACTACGCCGACGTGTTCCGCAACACGCCGATGCTGCAATACATCCGGAACTCGTTCATCGTGACGATCCCGACGGTGATCGGCGCGGTCGCCCTGTCGCTGATGACCGGCTTTGCGCTGGCGGTCTACCGGTTCAAGGCGAACTTGTTGATCTTCTTCATGTTCGTCGCAGGCAACTTCGTCCCCTTCCAGATCCTGATGGTTCCGGTCCGCGACATGACGCTGAACCTTGGCCTCTACAACACCTATGCGGGGCTTGCGCTTTTCCACATCGCGTTCCAGACCGGGTTCTGCACCCTCTTCATGCGGAACTTCATCAAGGCGCTGCCGTTCGAGCTGATCGAGGCCGCCCGCGTGGAAGGCGTCGCGGAATGGCGCATTTTCTGGTTCATCGTCCTGCCGCTGATGCGCCCCGCCATCGCGGCGCTGTCGGTGCTGATCTTCACCTTCATCTGGAACGATTTCTTCTGGGCCACGGTCCTGACCACCAGCCCCGACGCGCAGCCGATCACCGCCGGGCTGTCGTCCCTGAACGGCCAGTGGGTCGCGGCCTGGAACCTGGTCAGCGCGGGGTCGATCCTTGCCGCCCTTCCGCCGGTCGCGATGTTCTTTCTGATGCAGAAGCACTTCATCGCCGGCCTGACGCTTGGGGCGGTCAAATGACCGGGATCGCTGACCCTGACCGCCCGCAGTGCGACCCGCCGCCGTGCGGCGCGGTATGGTCACGCAGGGCCGCGTAAAGGGGGAGGGGGCCCGTGGCAGCGATATACGATGATCTGAAGGGCAAGTCCGTCTTCATCACCGGCGGCGGTGCCGGCATCGGAGCGGCACTGACCGAAGGGTTTCTGCGGCAGGGCGCGAAGGTGGCCTTCTGCCAGCGGTCCGACGCGACACCCTTCTGCGACGCGATGGAGCGCGCGACCGGCAACCGGCCCCTGTTCCTGCCCTGCGACATCTCGGTCTCCGACCAGCTGCACCTTACCCTGTCGACGGCCGCCAGGGTCCACGGCGACATCACGGTGCTGGTCAACAACGCCGCGAACGACCAGCGGCACGAGACGCTGAAGACAGACGAGGCTTTCTGGGACTGGTCGATGGCGGTGAACCTGCGGTCCTATTTCTTTGCCTGCCAGTCGGTCATACCCGGGATGCAGGCGGCGGGCGGGGGCAGCATCATCAACTTCTCCTCGATCAGCTTCATGATGGCCGACAAGGGCTATGCCGCCTATATCACCGCGAATGCCGGGATCGTCGGCCTGACCCGTACGCTTGCGCGGGAGTTCGGACCGGACCGCATCCGGGTGAATGCCATCGCGCCGGGATGGGTGCTGACGGAACGGCAGAAGGACTTGTGGGTCACTCCCGAGGCTCTGGCCGCGCATCTGGCAAAGCAATGCCTGCCCGATCCGATCCAGCCCGAGGATATGGCCGGGACTGTCCTGTTTCTTGCCTCCGGCGCCTCGCGCATGATGACCTCGCAAACCCTGGTTCTCGACGGAGGGTATGTTTCCTCATGACCGACGCCGTTCGTCCCGCCTGGATTGCCGTCGACTGGGGCACGTCGAACCTTCGCGCCTGGGCGATGGCGGCCAATGGTCGCGTGCTGGCCGAAGCATCCAGCGAAGACGGCATGGGCAAACTGGATCGTGATGGGTTCGAGCCGGCCCTCTTGCGGCTGATCGGCGCGTGGCTGTCCGGGTCTCCGCCCGTCGTCGCCTGCGGCATGGTCGGCAGCCGTCAGGGCTGGTGCGAGGCCCCCTACCGGACGGTGCCGTGCCCGCCGCTCGACCTGTCGGCGCAAGTGTCGGCCCCGGCGGCCGACCCGCGCCTGCGGGTGCTGATCGCGCCGGGGTTGAAGCAGGCGCAGCCCGCCGACGTGATGCGGGGCGAGGAAACCCAGATCGCCGGGGCGCTGCGGCTGATGGGGGACTACGACGGCATTCTGTGCCTGCCAGGCACGCATTCGAAATGGGTCCACATCAGCGCGGGCGAGGTCGTGAGCTTTCAGACCTACATGACGGGCGAGATGTTTGCGCTTCTGTCCGAGGCGTCTGTCCTGCGGCACGGGATGCAGGGTGCGGCAGGCTGGGACGATGCGGCCTTCGACGCTGCCGTCCTGGACGCGCTGTCGCGGCCCGAACGGCTGGCCGCGCGGCTGTTTTCCCTGCGGGCCGAGGGGTTGATTGCCGGACTGGCACCGGGGTCGGCCCGGGCGCGGTTGTCCGGCCTGCTGATCGGCACCGAACTGGCCGCTGCACGGCCCTACTGGCTGGGCCAGAAAGTGACGCTGATCGGGGCCGAGAAGTTGTCGGCGGCCTATGCCCGCGCGCTGGCGGCGCAAGGCGTCGACGCCATGCGCCTGTCCGCGACCGACTGCACCCTGGCGGGGCTTGCCGCGCTTTCCCCCCAGACCGAGGCCGCAGGATGACCCACCGCAACCTGATCGCCATCCTGCGCGGGATCACTCCGCCCGAGGCCGTCGGAGTCGCGCGGGCGCTGGTCGCCGCCGGGATCAGCCGGATCGAGGTGCCACTGAACTCTCCGGACCCCTTCGCGTCGATCGCCGCGATGGTGGCTGCCGTTCCGGGTGCCGAGATTGGTGCGGGCACGGTCCTGACCGTCGCGGAAGTTACACAGGTTCGAGCGGCCGGCGGCACGCTGGTCGTGTCGCCGAATTGCGATGTCGAGGTGATCCGGGCCACGCGGGCGGCGGGCATGGCCTCGTGGCCCGGGGTGATGACGCCGACGGAATGCTTCGCGGCGCTCAGGGCCGGGGCGACGGGGCTGAAGCTGTTTCCCGGCAGCCTGATCGGGCCGGAGGGGCTGAAGGCGATCCGCGCCGTGCTGCCGAAGGAAGTGCCGGTCTATGCGGTGGGCGGGGCCGGGCCGGCAAATTTCGCCACCTGGGCCGGGGCGGGCGCGAACGGGTTCGGGATCGGCACGGCGCTTTATACGCCGGGACTTTCGGCGGAAGAGATTGCCACACGGGCGACCGGGATCGTCGCCGCCCATGATGCGGTCTTCGCATGATCTTCGATGCACGGCCTTGCGAGCTGGGGGAAGGGGCGCTCTGGCACCCTGTTCGTGAACAGTTGTTCTGGTTCGACATCCTGAAGCGGACGCTGCACTCGAAGACGCGGTCCTGGACCTTCCCGGATCTTGTCTCGGCCGCGGGCTGGATCAGCGGCGATGCGCTTCTGGTGGCCTCGGAGAGCGGGCTTTTCCGGCTGGATCTGCTGACCGGCGACCGCCTTGATGTGGTCAGTGCAGGCACGGCGTCGACCCGGTCGAACGACGGTCGCGCGGACCGGCAGGGCGGGTTCTGGTTCGGAACCATGGGCAAGCAGGCCGAGAAAGGCGCCGGAGCGATCTGGCGCTGGTATCGCGGGGAACTGCGGCAGCTTTTCTCGGGGATCACCATTCCGAATGCGATCTGTTTCACTCCGGACGGCGCGGGCGCGCATTTCACCGACACGGTGACCGCGCAGGTGATGAAGGTCGCGCTGGATCCGGCCGGCTGGCCGGTCGGCGAACCGCAGGTCTGGCTTGATCTGGCCCGAGCGGGGCTGCACCCGGACGGTGCGGTGATCGACGCCGAGGGGCGGTTCTGGAACGCGCAATGGGGTGCGGGGCGGGTGGCATGCTATGGGCCGGACGCCGGGTTTCTTGCTGCGGTCGAGACGCCCGGCGCGCCGCATTCGTCCTGTCCGGCCTTTGGCGGGCCTGATCTGAAAACGCTTTTCGTTACCACGGCTCTGGAGCATCTCGACGCCGGGGCGCGGGCGCGCCATCCGGCCTCGGGCAAGACATTCGCCTTTCCCGGCGTGGCGAAAGGACTTCCCGAACCGAAGGTCGTCGCATGAAACGCACGCTTGGCATCTGCTATTATCCCGAACACTGGCCCGAAGCGCAGTGGGCCGAGGACGCCGCACGGATGGCCGGGCTGGGCCTGACCTGGGTCCGGATCGGCGAGTTTGCCTGGAGCCGGATGGAGCCTGAGCCGGGTCGTCACGACTGGGACTGGCTGGACCGCGCGATTGCCACGCTGGGCAAGGCCGGGCTGAAGGTCGTCCTCGGCACGCCCACGGCCACGCCGCCGCGCTGGATGCTGGACCGGCACCCCGACATGCTGGCGGTGGACAAGGACGGCAAGCCGCGAGGGTTCGGTTCACGGCGGCACTACTGCTTTTCGCATCAGGGATACCGTGCGGAATGCGCGAAGATCGTGAGCCTGATGGCCGAACGCTATGGGAAGAACCCTGCGGTTGCGGCCTGGCAGACGGACAACGAATATGCCTGCCACGCGACGACGCTGTCCTATTCCGAGGCGGCCAAGACCGCGTTTCAGGACTGGCTGGCACAGCGGTATCAGTCGCCGGATGCGCTGAACCGCGCCTGGGGCAACGTGTTCTGGTCGATGGACTATGCCGACTTCCGCGACATCGGCCTGCCGAACCTGACCGTGACCGAGCCGAACCCGAGCCATGTGATGGATTTCCGGCGGTTTTCCAGCGATCAGGTCGTCAGCTTCAACCGGCTGCAGACCGACATCATCCGCAAGCACTCTCCCGCGCCCATCGCGCACAACTACATGGGCGCGGTGACCGAGTTCGACCATTTCGCCACCGGGGCCGATCTGGATATCGCGTCCTGGGACAGCTATCCCTTGGGCTTCCTGTCCGACCGCATCCCCGCGGATCCCGACCACAAGCGGCGCTTCGTCCGTCAGGGCGACCCGGATTTTCAGGCGTTTCACCATGATCTCTACCGCGCCGTGGGAGCGAGACGCTCTGGCGGCCAGGGGGCAGGGGGCCGCTGGTGGATCATGGAGCAGCAGCCGGGTCCGGTGAACTGGGCACCCTACAACCCCGACCCCCTGCCCGGCATGGCCCGCCTCTGGGCCTGGGAGGCCTTTGCCCATGGGGCAGAGGCCGTCTGCTATTTCCGCTGGCGGCAGGCGCCCTTTGCGCAGGAGCAGATGCACGCGGGCCTTCTGCGCCCCGACAGCGCCCCCGCACAGGCGTTCGGCGAGGTGGAGCAGGTGGCGCGGGAACTGGCGGCGATGCCGGATGCGGGCACCGCCAAGGCCGATGTCGGGCTGGTCTTCGACTATGCCTCGGACTGGGCCTGGGAAATCCAGCCGCAAGGCCGCAGCTTCAGCTATTTCTGGCTGGTGTTCCATGTCTACAAGGGTCTGCGCCGGCTTGGCCTGAACGTTGACATCCTACCGCCGGATACCGGTGATCTTTCCGCCTACAGACTGGTGCTGGCCCCGGGTCTGTTCACCCTGTCCGATCCGCTGAAAGCCGCGCTGGCGGCCCACAGGGGGACGGCGATCCTGGGGCCGCGGACCAATTCGAAGACCGCCAATTTCGCGATCCCCGTGCCGTTGCCCCCTGCCCTTCCGGGACTGGACGCGGTGGTGGCGCGGGTCGAAAGCCTGCCGCCGGATGTGTCGGTGGCGCTGGCCGAAGGCGGCGCGCTGATCAACTGGCGCGAAAAGCTGGAGGGCGGCGCAACCGTGGTCGAGCTGGCCGAGGACGGCTGGCCCGCACAGATCCGTGCGGGCAAGCTGCACTATCTGGGCGGCTGGCCGGACGACACGGCGCTGACGCGGATCCTGGCACGCGCCTGCATGGCGGAAGGGATCGAGACCGATCCCCTGCCGGAAGGGCTGCGCCGCCGCGACAGCGCAACGCACCGCTTCCTCTTCAACTACAACCCGGTCCCTGCGGATTGGGCAGGCGTGACCATTCCCCCCGCCGGCCTGCACTGGACGGCGCTTTAGGTGTTTGATCCCTCGGTTTGATGGTGCGATCCTTCCGCAGGACTGGAAGGAAGCCACATGGGACAAGTTCGTCACGGCAGCGCCACGAACGACCACGCACCTAGCGCGAGGCGTCACCCATCGGACGGGTCGCGGTCTTCAGCCGCATCGCGAAACCTTTCTGCCCGGCGACCATCGTCCGGCCGGAGGTCTGGCGGACAGACGCGCGGGCGAGGACGCGGCTATCGGTTGCATCGCCGACTGTTTCAAGGATCGATAGGATCCAGCGCCGCTTGGTCTTCATCTGGATGATCATCGAAATCCCCAATCGCATGCAACCCGATCGGGAAAGCGTGACGCCCGATTGCGGCAGGGTTGCGGAGGAACCGTGCAGCAATCGGGCCATTTTCGTGCCCTTTTGCGCCGCCTTATAGCCGTATTGTCGAAATCAGGCGCCCGTAATCCGCCTCGCCTGCATGGGTCGTTCGGCGGAAGGAATAGAAGCGCGCCGGGTCGCGGTAGGTGCAATGCCCGGTCCAATCGGCCCGCCCGACGCCGGCCTGGCGCAGGCGATGCAGGCCGTAGCCGGGCAGATCGAACAAAAGACGGTCGCCAGGGCCTTGGGCGAAGAAGCGTGTCGATGCCTCATCCTCGGCGCGGAAGCGGTCGAAGAATTCCGGGCCGACCTCATAGGCCGCCTGGCTGATGGTGGGCCCGATGACGGCGGCAATGGCGCCGCGTCTTGCGCCAAGGGCTTCCATCGCGTCGAGGGTCGCCTCCAGAATGCCATCGACCGCGCCGCGCCAGCCGGCATGGGCCGCGCCGATCACCCCGGCCTCGGGGTCCGCGAACAGCACAGGCTGGCAATCGGCGGTCAGGACGGCAAGCAGGACGCCCGGTGTCGCTGTGACCATCGCATCCGCCTCCGGGCGAATCGACAGCGGACCGGTGACAGGCAGGGCGCGGGCGGAATGGACCTGGTGGACGGTCACAAGCGCATCCTGGCCAAGCCCCATCGCCTCGGCCACGCGGGCGCGGTTGATGGCGACGATCTCGCTTTGATCGGTCGAGCCGGTTCCGCAATTCAGCCCGGAGAAAATGCCGGACGAAGCCCCGCCCTTGCGGGTGAAAAAGCCGTGTCGGACCTGCAGGGCATCCGAAGTGATGATTTCCAGCGTCGTGGGCATCAGGCAAATCCGGGCGGTTGCGGGGGTTGCGGGGCACCGGCCGAGGTCATCGCCAGCACTTTGAACACCGAACCCATTTCTTCCGGGTGGGTCAAGCGACGATGCGCGGCGCGGTGGCTTTCCAGGGCAGCCCCGGTCAGGTTTCGCGCCAACCGGTCGGCCCGGGCGTCGATGCCAAGGCGCAGAAGCACCGCGCCTTGCGTGTCCCAGGCGCAGGCCTGCGAAAGTGCGGCGAGCGGTTCGAAATCGACATGGGCGGTAAGATCGGCCTCGCCCGGATGGGCAAGCGGGTCGTCGGGCAGATGGGACCGCAGGGCCTGAAGCGTGTCGCCCTGCGAACGCCAGCCGCCGTAGTCGATCCAGTAGGCCACCCCGCCGTGCCGGTTGATCCGGTTGGCAACCTCGGCAACGGCGCGGCGCGCGGGAAGGCAGTCCTCGACCACAGCGCCCGCAGGGGCATGGCGAAAGGCGGGCGTGTCCGGCACCTGCGGAACGGCGGCCGAAAGGCCGAAGGTCAGGGCCCCGTCCCGCACGCCGATCAGGCGTTCCTGCCAGCCCTGGGGCCCAAGCTGGAACTGACGGATCGGCAGGGCGTCGAGGAATTCGTTGGCAACCAGAAACAGGGGGATCCGGGGCAGGTCCTCGATCCGGTCGACCCAGACCGGGGACTGACCGGCAAGGGTCTCTTTCTGCACCTCGCGCAGCCGGGGCGAAGCTTCGACAAGCGTCACGCGAGCGGCGGCGTGAAAGCCGGGGACGGCACGGGTGGCCCGAAGGATGTCTGCCATCAGCGTGCCGCGACCAGGGCCGGGTTCTGCCAGCGCGAAGGGTGCCGGGGCCCCGCGATCCAGCCAGGCCTGCGCCAGGGCGAGACCCAGAAGCTCGCCGAACATCTGGCTGATCTCGGGCGCGGTGGTGAAGTCGCCCCTGGTCCCGAAAGGTTCCCGTGCAAGGTAGTAGCCGTGCACCGGATGCAAGAGGCAGTCGGCCATGTAGTCGGCTACGGTGATCGGTCCGCTGTCATTGATGCGCTCGGCCAGAAGTCGGGCAAGAGCCGTCATCGAGCCTTGGCGCGAAGGACGAACCAGACGCCCGCGGCGATCATCGGCAGCGACAGAAGCTGCCCCATGGTCAGGCCGAAGTCGCCGGCCTGCACGGCCCAGCCGATCGGATTGCCCGGCGAGACGAACTGCACGTCAGGCTGGCGGACGAATTCGACGACAAAGCGCGCGATGCCATAGCCGACAAGAAAGACCCCCATCAGCGCACCCGGCCGCTTGAACCAGCCACGCCGGAAGGCAAGCCACAGCAGGACCAACGCCAGAAGCAACCCTTCCAGCGCGGCCTGATAGAGCTGGCTCGGATGCCGGGCGCAAATCCCGACAACCTCCGGGCAGGTCTGTGCCGCGGTGCCCGGGAAGATCACGCCCCAGGGCAGATTGGTCGGGCGGCCCCAAAGCTCGGCATTGATGAAGTTGGCGATGCGGCCCAGCATCAGGCCGGTCGGCGTCGCGACAGCCAGCAGGTCGCCCATCGACAGCAGCGGGATGCGCTCGCGCCGGCAGAACAAGATCGAGGCGATGACGACGCCGGCAAAGCCGCCATGGAAGGACATGCCGCCCTCCCAGACTTTGAGGATCTGGATGGGATCGGCAAGATAGGTCGGCAGATCATAGAACAGCACATAGCCGATCCGACCGCCCAAGATCACGCCGAGCACGATCCAGGTCAGCAGGCGCTCGACCTGTTCGGCGGTCGCGGGCGGCTGACCGGACCAGAGGCTGGGGTTGCGGATCGCCCGCAACACGATCCACCAGCCGATGAGGATGCCCGCGATGTAGGCCAGCGCATACCAGCGCAGCGCAATATCGAAGCCGAACAGGTTGACTGAAAAGAGGTTGGGCGAGATGTCGGGGAAGGGGATCATTTTGGCCCTCTGTGGTTGCCCCGCTTGTCGCGGGCGGCGACGGGGTTGTCAACTGCCCACGACCCGTCGCCTTGCCCTGCCTGCCGGTCGGGGCCATATAGAGAGAGCAGTCAGGAGGTTGCCAATGCAGACCCGCAACAAGTTCTTCGATGACATGAGCCAGCTCATGACCAATGCGATGGGCGTAGCCCAGGGTGCGAAGACCGAAGCCGAGACGGCATTCCGCAGCATGGTCGACCGCTGGATGGCCGACCGCGACTTTGTGACGCGGGAAGAATTCGACGCGGCTCGGGCCATGGCGGTGAAAGCGCGCGAGGAGAACGCCGCCCTGGAAGCCCGAATCGCGGCGCTGGAGGCGTCGCTGGCCAGAAAGAAGGGCTGACGGCCGGTTTGGCGCTGCCGTCGCCCCGCGCCGCATCGCACCGATCGGGTGGCACAGTCGTGTGTCCGGGCATCAGACCCGGATCAGCCGGAAGACGGCCGAGGCACCCCAGCCGGCCAGCGCGGCCAGGGCCAGCGACAGGAGGCCATAGACCAGGGGCTGCTCTTGCGCGAGGTTGAAGATGAACCGCTCCAGCCCTTCCTTGCGCACGCCGATCAGCCGCTCCTGGCTGGCCACCACGCGCTTGTCGCGCAAGAGAAACAGCCGCACCTTGTATTCACCTTCGGTCAGGTTCGCGGGCAGCATGATATCGGTGCGGAACAGCGTGTCCTCGGTCAGTTCGACCTTGCCCTCAAGGATGCGGTAGCGGCCCTCGTCGGTGCGGACGCGCTGAAGCGCCAGAATGAACTCGCCCGCCTTGTCCGCCTCGGCGGCGATGCCGATGGCGCGGATCATGCGTTCGATGGTGATGGCATAGCGCAGGTTGTCGGTGTCCGAAAGGATCTGTCTCAGCGGTCCGGTGGTCGCGACCGCGTAAAAGCTGGGTGCGCTGTCCACGGTGACCGAGGCGTTGTTGACCCAGATCCCGGCGACCCGGGCCTTGCGGCGGACCGCGACCGGGGTCGCCGGGCCTTCGACGGTGATGATCACCTCCAGCGGTGCGCCGACCGGGGGCGGCGCATCGCGTTTGACCGCGCCGTAGATCAGGATTTCGGAGCCGTCGAAATCGGCGGTGATCGAGACGCGGTTCTGGCTGAGGCCCGAGATGATCGCCTCTTGCCCTGCGGCGGGAAGGGCCAGCGCAAGCAAAAGGGCCAGCGCGCGGATCATGGCAGCACCACGGGCGCGACCGAGTAAAGCTCGTCCGGCGTGACCAGAAGGTCGACCGCGATGCGGATCGAGACCGCCATGACCAGAAGCGACAGAAGGACGCGCAACTGTTCGGCCTTCAGGCGGACGCCGACCCGCGTGCCGATCTGCGCCCCGATCACGCCGCCGAGGATCAGCACCAGCGCCAGCAGCATGTCGACCGTCTGGCTGGTGACTGCGTGCATGACGGTGGTGAAGGCGGTGACGAAAATGATCTGAAACAGCGAGGTGCCGATGACGACCTTCGTCGGCATGCCCAGAAGGTAGATCATCGCAGGCACCAGGATGAAGCCACCCCCGACGCCCATGATCGCGGACAGAAATCCGACCGAGGCCCCGATCAGCGCCGGGGGAATCACGCTGATGTAAAGCCCGCTGGCGCGGAACTTCATCTTGAACGGCAGGCCATGCGCCCAGGAATGCACATGCGCCCGCCGGATCGGCGCCCCGGGCTTGCGCGATCGCAGCAGGCTGCGCAGGCTTTCCTGGAACATCATCGCGCCGATCAGGCCCAGGAAGATCACATAGGACAACTGGACGAACAGGTCGATCTGTCCGAGGCGGGTCATGATGCTGAACACCCAGACTCCGACCACCGACCCGACGACGCCGCCGACCAGAAGGACGGTGCCCATGTGGAAGTCGACGCCTTTGCGTCGCAGTTGCGCCAGCACGCCCGAGATCGACGAGGCGACGACCTGGTTGGCCCCGGTGGCCACGGCGACAGCCGGTGGGACACCGATGAAGAACAGCAGGGGCGTGATCAGAAAGCCCCCCCCGACCCCGAACATGCCCGACAGGAATCCGACAATTCCACCCAGCCCCAGGATGAGGAAGGCATTGACCGAAACCTCGGCGATGGGGAGATAGAGCTGCATCTTCAGGTGGCCCGTTCGGGCTGCAAGCGGCGGGATGTCAAAGGCTTGCGCGCCTTTGCCGGGGATGTCAAACGCTCCGCCGCCTCAGCGCAGCGAGGCAAGGAATTCCCGCAGGATGCGTTCCAGTTTTGCCGCACCAAGGGGGGCCATGGCCTTGGTGTGCGCGTGGCTGATCTTCTCGTCCGACATGCCCGCCGCCATGTTGGTGATGGTCGAGATGGCCGCGACGTTCAGCCCCAGAAAGCGGGCCAGGATCACCTCGGGCACGGTGGACATGCCGACCGCATCGGCCCCGAGGGTCTTCAGCATCCGGATTTCCGCCGGGGTCTCGAAAGAGGGGCCGGAATACCAGGCATAGACGCCCTCGGGCAGGTCGACGCCTTGCGCGGCGGCGGCGGCCTGCAGCGCCGCGCGCAAGGCCGGGTCATGCGCATCGGTCATCGGGACAAAGCGCGCATCGGTCTGCTCGCCGATCAACGGGTTCAGGCCGGAATAGTTGATGTGGTCGGACAGAAGCAGCACGCTGCCCGGCGGGATGTCGGGCCGCAGCGACCCTGCGGCATTGGTCAGGATCAGCCGGTCCGCCCCCAGCGCCCGCAGGACCTGCAGCGGCAACAGCATCGCGCGGGGGTTGCCGGATTCGTAATAATGCTCGCGCGCGCCGAAGACGGCAACGCGGACGCCCTCAAGGGTGCCGACATGCAGGTTCGGATTGTGCCCCGACACGCCGACATGCGGAAAGCCGGGCAGGTCGGCATAGGGGATCGCCACGCCGTCAACGGCATGGGCCAGATGGCCCAGGCCGGAGCCGAGGACCAGGCCAAGCCGGACCGGCGCAGACCCCGCGCGGGCGCGGATCAGCTCCGACAGGACGTGCGCGTCGGACATCGCTCAGCGTTCCTTGACATAGGGCTCGCCGCCCGCTCGGGGCGGGATTGCCTTGCCGATGAACCCGGCCAGCACGATCACGGTCAGGATATAGGGCAGGGCGTCCAGGAAGGGGACGGGGACCTTCACCCGCATCACCGCCTCGACCACGTCGGGCCGCAGCGCCAGCGCCTGAAAGAAGCCGAACAGCAGGCAGGCATACATTGCCTGCACCGGCCGCCACTTGGCGAAGATGAGCGCGGCCAGCGCGATGTAGCCGCGCCCTGCCGTCATCTCCTTGCCAAAGCCCGCCTGCAGCGCGGTTGCCATGTAGGCCCCGGCCAGACCGCAGAGGATGCCGGTGACCATCACGGCGGAAAAGCGCAGGTTGTTGACCTTGATCCCGGCGGTATCGACGGCTGCGGGGTTTTCACCGACGGCGCGCAGCCGCAGGCCATAGCGGGTGCGGTACAGCACCCACCAGGTCAGCGCGACGATGCCGAAGGCTGCATAGACCAGGATGGAATGGCCCGAGATCACCTCGCGGTAGAAGGGGCCGATCACCGGCAGTCCCTGCAGGGCATCGGCAAGGGGCAAGGTGATCGGGTTGAACCGCGCGGCTCCTTCCAGGGGCGGCGTGCGCCCGCCCTGACCAAACAGCGCCTGCGCCGTCAGCACGGTGAGTCCCGAGGCCAGGAAGTTCAGCGCCACCCCGGCGATCAGCTGGTTGCCGCGGAAGGTGATCGAGGTCACCCCGTGGACCAGGGCAAAGATCAGCGATCCGAAGATGCCCGCCAGGGCCCCGACCCAGGCCGATCCGGTGTAGAAGGCAACTGCGCCTGCGCACATGGCGGCGACCAGCATCTTGCCTTCGAGCCCGATGTCGAACACGCCGGACCGTTCCGAATAAAGCCCCGCAAGGCTGGCCAGCAACAGCGGCGTCGCCAGCCGGATCGTGGAGTCGAGGAGTTGCAGAAGCGTGCCGTAATCCATCACGCGGCCTCCGGTCTTGACGGGCGGAAGAGCGCGAAGATGCGCGTCAGAAGCATCCGCACCATCACGTCCAAAGCGCCGGTGAACAGGATCACCAGCCCCTGCACCACGGTCCGAAGCTCGATCGGGATCTTGGTCCAAAGGCCAAGCTCGGCTCCGCCCTGGAACAGGAACCCGAACAGCAGCGCCGCCAGCACCACCCCTACCGGATGGTTCCGCCCCATCAGCGCCACCGCGATGCCGATGAAGCCCGCGCCAGATGCCGAGTTGCCCAACAGCCGCTCCGCCTCGCCCATCACGTTGTTGATCGCCATCAGCCCGGCAAGGCCGCCGGAAATCAGCATGGCGATCATGATGATCCGCGTCGGGTTGATCCCGGCATAGCGCGCCGCCGGTTCCGACTTGCCGAAGGCGCGGATCTGGTAGCCAAGCCGCGTGCGCCAGAGCAGAAGCCAGACCACCACCGCCATGATCAGCGCGATGAAGAAGGTCACGTTGGCGGGCACCTTGCTGGTGAAGATCAGGTTCAGGCCGGGGATTTCGTTGAAGCTGGGCAGGCTGGCCTCGGGCGGGAAGTTCGCCGTTGCCGGGTCCATCTTCCCCGGCGGACGCAGGACATCGACCAGCATGAAGATCATCAGGCTGGCGGCGATGTAGTTGAACATGATCGTGGTGATCACGATATGGCTGCCGCGCTTGGCCTGCAGATAGGCCGGAATCGCCGCCCAGGCCGCACCGAAAAGCGCCCCACTCACCGCTGCGGCCAGAAGGGCTATCGACCAGTGCGGCCAGGGGATGAAGAGAACCGCCAGCGCCACGCCAAGCCCGCCAAGCTGCGCTTGCCCCTCACCGCCGATGTTGAACAGGCCCGCATGGAAGGCCACCGTGACCGCCAGCCCGGTGAAGATGAAGCTGGTCGCGTAATAGAGGGTATAGCCCCAGCCATAGGCGTTCATCACCGAGCCTTCGACCATCACCGTGATCGCCTCCCACGGGTCCTGGCCGATGGCGATGATGACGAGGGCCGAGATGAGCGCGGCCAGCGTCAGCGAGACGAAAGGGACAAGGCCGACATCGGCCCAGCGTGGCAAACGGTCCATCAGGCGGCCTCCCCTTTGCCGGTGACACCAGCCATCAACAGGCCCAACTCGCGTTCATCGGTTTTCTCCGGGTCGCGGAAGCCCATGATCCTGCCGTCGAACATCACGGCGATGCGGTCCGAGAGGCTCATGATCTCGTCCAGTT
>NCDY01000048.1 GCA_002280405.1 Rhodobacterales bacterium 32-66-9
GAGCTTTACCCCGGATGGAAACTTCATCCTCGGCCCCGCGCCGGACTGCGCCAACATGTATGTCGGCGCGGGCTTCAACGCCTTCGGCATCGCAAGCGGCGGCGGGGCTGGCTGGGTGCTGGCCGACTGGGTGATGCGGGGCGAGGCACCGCTCGACCTCTGGGCCGTCGACATCCGCCGCTTCTCCAGCCTGCACCGCGATCGCGACTGGGTGGCGGAACGCACGCTGGAGGCCTACGGCAAACACTACACCGTCGCCTTCCCGCATGAGGAATACACCTCCGGCCGGCCGCGCATCGTCTCGCCGCTTTACGACCGGCTTCAGGCGGCGGGCGCGGTCTTCGGCTCGAAACTGGGCTGGGAACGCCCGAACTGGTTCGCGCCCCCCGGCACCGAAGCCAGGGACATCTACTCCATGGGTCGCCAGAACTGGTTCGACGCGGTCGGCACCGAGCACGCCCGGGTCCGCACCCATGCCGGGGTGTTCGACCAGTCGTCCTTTGCCAAGTACGAACTGTCCGGCCCCAAGGCGACCGAAGCCCTGGAGGCAATCTGCGCCAACCGTGTCGCCCGCGAGGTGGGTCGTCTGACCTATACCCAGCTTCTGAACTCGCGCGGGGGGATCGAATGCGACCTGACCGTCGCCCGGCTGGCGGAGGACCACTTCTACATCGTCACCGGCACCGGGTTCAGGACGCATGACTTCGGCTGGATCGCCGACCACCTCCCGATACAGGGCGTGAGCCTCCGGGATGTAACCGAAGACTGGGGCACGCTGTCCCTGATGGGACCGAAAGCGCGCGACATCCTTGCCATGGTCACGACGGCGGAGGTCTCGAACGCCGCCCTGCCCTTCGGTTCGGCGCGCGAGATCAGTGTCGCAGGCGTCCCCGCCCGCGCCCTCCGCGTGACCTATGTCGGCGAACTTGGCTGGGAACTGCACATCCCGATTGCCAGACTGGGCACGGTCTACGACGCGCTCATGGCCGCCGATCCGGACCTGCGACCGGTCGGCTACCGCGCCCTGGAATCGCTGCGGCTGGAGAAGGGCTATCGCGCCTGGTCCTCGGACATCACGCCGAACGACACGCCCTTCGAGGCGGGCCTTGGCTGGGCGGTCAAGCTGGACTCCGGCCTCCCCTTCCTCGGGCGCGCGGCGCTGGAGGCCGGGCAGGGCAGGCCGCTGCAAAAACTTTTCGCGGGTTTCACGGTCGCCGACCCGAACGCCGTCCTGGTCGGGCGCGAAACGATCCTTCGGAACGGGCGGCCCGTGGGCTACCTCACCTCGGGCGGCTACGGTTACACGGTCGCGCGAAGCATCGGATACGGCTATGTCCGACACGACGGCGGCGTGACGCCGGACTGGATGCGGCAAGGCAGCTACTCCCTGCTCGTCGCGGGCGAGGAAACTCCGGCAAGCCTGGCCCTTGCCCCGCTGCATGACCCGACCGGCGCGCGACTCCGCGCTTGAAGTGCAGGGCCGGACCTTCGCGCTGACCCCGGGGGCGCGTGCCATCGTGCCGGGAGGCCCGGCTTGAAACGCGAGGGCTTTCGCAGGACAGCCGATCTTGGCGCGATCGATCAGGGTGATGCGTCCACCTGCCGGTGCCGCGGCCGTTCACGGTGCCGTCGGTCGGGCCGGTTTTCCGGCTGGATGGTCTGGGCGGCGGCGGCGGTTGGTGGCATGATGCCGATGCCGGCAGCGACAGGCACCTGCCCCTTCTGCCGCTGAACCGAGCGCACACCCACAGAATCTGAGGATCGGATGGAAACAGCATTTACTCCCTGGGCCTCGCTGGCCGGAGGCGCGCTGATCGGCCTTGCAGCCGTTCTGCTGATGGCCATTCATGGTCGGATCATGGGGGCCACCGGCATCCTGGGTGGCCTTATGCGGTTCAGTGATTTGGCGGACTGGACCCTGCGCGCCGCCATCGTGGCGGGGATGGCAACCGGACCGTTGGTCTATCTGCTTGCCACCGGGCGCATGCCGGTGATCGAGCAGCCGATCCCGCTCTGGGCGACCATCGGCGGCGGGCTGATCGTCGGGGTCGGCGTCAGCTATGCCGGAGGCTGCACCTCGGGCCATGGCATCTGCGGCAACGCACGCTTTTCGCGCCGTTCGCTGGTGGCGACCGTGACCTTCATGACCACGGCCATAGCCACCGTCTTCGTCATCCGTCATATCCTGGGGGCCTGACATGCGCCTGTTGTCCGCCTTCGCGATCGGCCTGATCTTCGGGCTTGGCATCACCGTCTCGGGCATGATCAACCCGGCCAAGGTGCTGAACTTCTTTGACCTCGCCGGCACCTGGGATCCAAGCCTTGCCTTCGTGATGGCCGGTGCCCTCGCCATCGCGATCCCGGGCTATCGCATGACCTTTCGCCAGCCCGCGCCCCTGCTCGAGAACCGCTTCCAGCTTCCCGATACCCGCGTCATCGACCGGCGACTGGTCCTGGGGTCGGCGACTTTCGGTGTCGGCTGGGGAATCGCCGGCTTCTGCCCCGGGGGGGCGCTGCCCGCCATCGGAACCGGCCAACCCGAGGTCTACATCTTCCTTGCCGCCCTGATCGGCGGGCTGTTCCTTGCCCGGATCTTGCAGGCCGGTATTCCCGCCCGCAAGGCCGTCTGACCACCCGCCCGAAACCTGGAGGTTTCCATGCCACTGACCCCCGATCTGTCCGTCAAGCCCGTTGTGCAGGGTTTCTTCGATCCGGCCACCAACACGATCAGCTATGTGGTCAGGGATCCCGGATCCAATGCCTGTGCCATTGTCGATTCCGTGATGGACATCAATTATGCCGCAGGACGCATCACCTATGACCACGCCGACGAGATCATCGCCCATGTGCGCTCAAACGGGCTGAAGGTCGACTGGCTGATCGAGACCCACGTCCATGCCGACCACCTTTCCGCCGCGCCCTACATCCAGAAGCAGCTCGGTGGCAAGATCGGCATCGGCCGCAACATCACCGTGGTGCAGGAAACCTTTGGCAAGGTTTTCAACGAAGGCACCCAATTCCAGCGCGATGGCTCGCAGTTCGACAGACTTTTCGATGATGGCGACACCTACAGGGTGGGCAGCATGCAGTGCACCGCGATCCATACGCCCGGCCACACGCCAGCCTGCATGACGCATGTGATGGGCGACGCGGCTTTCGTCGGCGACACGCTGTTCATGCCCGACGGCGGCTCGGCACGGGCCGATTTCCCGGGCGGGGATGCGGGACAGCTTTATGACAGCATCCAGAAGGTGCTTTCCCTGCCCGACGCGACACGGCTGTTCATGTGCCACGACTATGGCCCGAACGGCCGCGAGATCCGCTGGGAGACCACCGTCGGGGACGAGAGGGCGCACAACATCCACGTCAGAACCGGCGTCACCCGCGAGGAATTTGTTGCCATGCGCACCGCGCGGGACAAGACGCTGGACATGCCCAGGCTGATCATCCCGTCCTTGCAGGTGAACATGCGCGGCGGCGACCTACCCCCCGCGGACGAAGCCGGGAAACGCTTCCTCAAGGTGCCGATCAACGGGCTATAGGCAGCGCCCGGAAACGGCCGTGCCGACAAAGACGACGAAACCGGCAATGCGACGCACTGCCGGTTCCAGTTTGGACTGACCGAAGCCGAAATCTCGGCGACGTCAGCTTAATCAGTCGCAGGCAACCGCGCAGAGGATGATCGCGCCGACGACGACCGGAACAATCCAGCCCGACCGGGGCGCGGCGGCTTCGACCACCGGCGTCGGCTCTTCGGCGACGACAACCGGGCCGCCGGCGGAGGCAGCAGATGCGGTCAAGGCAATCGCCAGCATCGGCGCAGCAAACTTTTTCATGAGATGTCCTTTCTTTTTGTCCGGAGACGTCCGGCTCACCCGGGAACGCTAGGCCTCTTCAGGAAACGGCACAACGGATTCGTTATTTTTGTCGCAATTCAGTCGAAAACTTCGGCTTTCTTGCAACATTTTGTCCTGAACAGGCACAGTCCATGTCCAGCGACTGACATTGACCGCAACCGTCAAACGGTTCCCGTGCCGGCGCTCAAACCTGTCTTGACCCGTGGTCCGTCAACCCTTTGGTAGTTCGACCGGGGGCGTGTCGCCGCCGTTCTTTCCGCAGGCGATCAGGCAAGCCAGAACCAGAAGCCCGAGAACCGGCAGGATTCCGACCGAGCTGACCGGTTTTTCCTCGATCGCCGCGTCATTGCCCTCTTCGACAAGCACCGGGCCGCCGGCCTTTGCCAGTGTCGCCGACAGCAGGACTGCTGCCACAAGCGCCGATTTCAGGACTAGCTTCATGTCTTCCCCCTCTGCCGGTGCACGTCAAACGACTGCTCCATTCCGGCCACACTGCCCGGTTTCGGATAATGCAGCAGGTTCCAGACGGCAATCAGTCTTGCCGGGCAGGGCCGGTTTCTCCACAGGATTCTCGCGGCAGTCGCCAACAGGTTGTGGATTGCCAGCAGGAAACCGCCAGCGCTGTTGCGACTGCCCGGTCAGAACATGCCGGGAACCACCTGATCCGGCGGGCGGTGGCCGTCGGCGAAGGTCTTGATGTTGATGATCACCTTCTCGCCCATTTCGATCCGCCCTTCGATGGTCGCAGACCCCATGTGCGGCAGAAGGACGACGTTCGGCAGTTCCAGAAGCCGGGGGTTGATGTCGGTGCCGTGTTCGTAGACGTCCAGCCCCGCCCCGGCCAGTTCGCCTGCCCGCAAGGCCCGGGTCAGCGCATTCTGGTCGATCACTTCACCCCGCGAGGTGTTCACGACAAGGGCCGACGGCTTCATCAGCTTCAGCCGCCGCGCGTTCAGCAGATGAAAGGTCGAGGGCGTATGCGGACAGTTGACCGACAGGATATCCATCCGCGCCAGCATCTGGTCCAGGCTTTCCCACCAGGTCGCTTCCAGATCGCTCTCGATCTCGGGGCGCAGGCGCTTGCGGTTGTGGTAGTGGACCTGCAGGCCGAACGCCCGCGACCGCCGCGCCACCGCCTGTCCGATTCGGCCCATCCCCAGGATGCCCAGCCGCCTCCCGCCCAGCCGCCCGCCCAGATTGGCCATCGGCGACCAGCCGGTCCAGCCGCCGGACTGCATCACCTGCAGTCCCTCCGGTATCCGCCGCGCGACGGCGAGGATCAGCGCCATGACCATGTCGGCTGTGTCCTCGGTGGTGACACCGGGGGTGTTCGACACCAGAATCCCGCGCTGGCGGGCAGTCGCAACGTCAATGTGGTCGAACCCCGCACCGTAGTTCGCGATCAGCTTCAGCTTCTCGCCCGCCTGCGCCAGAAGCCCCGCGTCGATCACGTCGGTGATTGTCGGGACCAGCACATCCGCCCGTCGCATCGCCGAGGCCAGCTCCGCGCGGGTCATCGCCACATCGGGGTCGCGCAGCTCGACGTCGAACAACTCCTTCATCCGCGTCTCGACCGCCTCGGGCAAGCGTCGCGTCACGACCACAGTCAGGTGGCTGGCAGGCATGGCGATCTCCCTGACACTTCCAAATCCGGCGTCCTTGGGGCAAGGTGCAGCCAAGCGGGGCGATGCACAAGACCCGGCAGGCAGTGGCGGTGGCGCAGGGACGGCACCCGATGAGGCAGAAAATGATGCGGATGGCGGGCGTTCTGGCGGTCCTGGGCGTGCTGGGTGGGGGAATCGTGTCGGCGCAGGACTCCGGCGCGCCGGTCCCGGCGGACAAGCCGCCGGAAAAGCAATGCCGGACCGACATCGGTTGCGTGACGAACCTGCCCCTGCCGCGCTTCGTTTCGCTGAAGGGCAGCGACGGCAAGGCCCGGCGCGGCCCCGGCCTGACGCACCGGATCGACTGGGTTTTCACCCGGGCGGGCATGCCGCTGCGGATCACCGCCGAATACGAGAACTGGCGCCGGATCGAGGATTCCGAGGGTGTCGGCGGCTGGGTCCACTACTCGCTTCTGTCTGGCGTGCGTACGGTCCTTGTCACGCTGGACATGGCCGAACTGCGCCGCTCTCCCGAGGCCAGCGCCCCGGTCGTCGCGCAGGCAGAGCTCGGGGTGATCGGACGTTTGCTGGAATGCCAGCCAGACTGGTGCCGCGTGTCACTGGAGGGCACCCGGGGCTGGATCCTGAAAAGCTCGATCTGGGGCGTGAATGCCGATGAAATCGTCGAATGATCCCGGGGCGGCAAGGACGAGGCTTTCGATCTCGGCAGGTGTCGCCTCGGTTCTGGTGGCGGGATTTCTTGTCGCACTGAAGCTCTGGGCGCTGGCTGAGACAGGTGCCCTGTCCATTGCGGCGTCGCTTGCCGATTCCGCGCTGGACCTGGTCATGTCGCTCGGCGCCGCAGTCGCCATCGTCTACGCCGCCCGTCCGGCGGACGATGACCACGCCTTTGGCCATACCTCTGCCGAAGACCTTGCCGCACTGGCGCAGTCCGCTTTCATCCTGACCTCCGCCGGTCTGATCGGCTGGACCGCGATCCGGCGTCTCGCGGCCGACACCCCGCCCCGACTTGCCTCGGAGGGTGCGGGACTTGCGGTGATGGTGATCTCGATAGTGCTGACCCTTGGCCTTGTCTGGTGGCAGGGCCGGGTCGCGAAGAGAACCGGCAGCAAGGTCGTCGCCGCCGACCGGCTGCATTATCTTGGCGACCTGCTGCCAAGCCTGGGGGCGATCCTTGCGCTCTTGGTGTCCAGCGCCTTCGGCATCGGCTCGATAGATGCCGTGGTCGCCCTTCTGGCCGCAGCGGTCATGGCGGTCGGCGCGCTCCGGATCGGCAAGGACGCCTGGGACGCCCTGATGGACCGCGCAGCCGATCCCGCGATCCTTGACGGCATCGCCGAGATCGCACGCGCCTGGCCGGGCGTGCGCGGCTTCCATGATCTCAAGACCAGGCGTGCCGGCAGCCGGGTCTTCGTCAACCTGCACATCGAACTGGACGGCGACCAGTCCCTGCGCGAGGCCCATGCCATCGGTGCCAGCCTGCGCCGTGCCATTCTTGCCGCCTATCCGCACGCCGATGTCATCATCCACAAGGACGTCCACAGCGATTAGAGCGTGGTTAGGAAAAGTGGATTCCGGTTTTCCGCGTCAATCACGCGACCGCCAAGACTCGAGATCGGGATGATGTTTCCAGCAAACATCATCCCGATTTACGGCGCGTCGGGCTTGCCATGCGGTTGACTTCCGGCGCTTATTCCGCCTTTATACACATGTATAACAGGTTTCGCCATGCAACCCGCCCGTCGCCTTTATCGCCGCGAAAGCGAAGAGAACCGCCGTTCGGCCCTGATCGCTGCCACGCAGGAACTGGTGGCTGAAGGCGGGCCGGAGGCTGCCACCGTCCGCGCCATCGCCGAACGCGCCGGGGTGACGCCAGGCCTGATCCGGCACTACTTCACCTCCAAGGACGAGCTGAACCGCGCCGCCTATCGCACGCTGATGGACGGGATGACCGCAAAAGGTGCCGATGCCATCGAGGGCGTGGGTGCCAGCCCCGAGGAACGTCTCGCGGCCTTCATCGCCGCCTCGCTGCGCCCGCCGGTCCTAGATGCCGGGGCGGTCGTGCTCTGGGCAGGCTACATGCACAAGGTCCGCAGCGACGCCGACCTTCTGGCGGTGCACGAGGCCGGCTATCTTGCATACCGCGACACCCTGCAGCGCCTGATCGAAACCCTGCCGCGCGACACGTCCCCGGGCCAGACCCGACGCGAGGCCGTCGCCTGCAACGCGCTGATCGATGGGCTCTGGGTCGAAGGCTCGCTCCTGCCTGCCGCCTTTGCGCCCGGGGAGGTGGTGACCATCGGCCTTGGCTCGATCGGCGCGATCCTCGGGATCGACCTGCTGGCCCAAAGCGCGAAACTCCCGGATTTCGGAAGGACGCAGACATGAGATACGCTTCCGTCACCGACCGGCTGGCGGGCCTTGGCGGGGCGAAATGGGCCCTGCACTACCGCGCCCGTGCGATGAAGGCGGCCGGTCACGAGATCATCGAACTCACCATCGGCGAGCCAGACGTGCCCACGCCCGCCCGGTTGATCGAGGCCGCCACCCGCTCGATGGCGTCCGGTCGGACCGGCTATTCCAATGGACGGGGCGAACCTGGCGTGGTCGCGGCCCTTGCCGCCCGCTACTCCGCCCGGCGCGGACGCGAGTTCGCCCGCGATCAGATCATGTGCCTGCCCGGCACGCAGACCGTGCTCTACGCAGTCCTGCGCGCCATGGCCGAAGCGGGCGACGAGGTGCTGATCGGCGATCCGATGTATGCCACCTACGAAGGCCTGATCGCCCAGACGGGCGCGGTGGCGGTTCGGGTGCCGCTGCGCCCCGAACACGGCTTTCGGATGAACGTCGCCGATGTCGCCGCCCGGATCACGCCCCGGTCGCGCGTCCTGTTCCTCAACACCCCGCACAACCCGACGGGCGCGGTCCTGCGCCCCGACGACATCCGTGCCCTCGGGGCGCTTGCGCGCGAGCACGACCTCTGGATCCTGTCCGACGAGGTCTACGAGGATCTCGTCTTTCCGAACGTGCCCTTCACCTCGCCGCTCGACCTGCCCGACCTGGCCGAACGCACCGTCGTCGCCTCCTCGATCTCGAAGTCCCACGCCGCGCCCGGGTTCAGGTCCGGCTGGTGTGTCGGCCCGGCCGACTTCTGCACGCGGCTGCTGCCACTTTCAGAAACCATGCTTTTCGGCAGCCAACCCTTCATAGGCGACCTCACAGAACTTGCAGGGTCGATGTCCGCGCGACCGGTCTGTCCGGTTCGGACTTCGCCGAAAGCCTCCTCGACCGCCACAAGGTGGCCGTGATGCCCGGCGAAAGTTTCGGCTCGGGGCTGTCGGGCTGGCTTCGGCTGTCGCTGACGCAGCCCGACGACCGCACCGTTGAGGCCGCCACCCGCATCGCCGCCCATGCGGCCAGCATTTTGGGGAACGCAGCATGACCACAGTCGGCATCCGCCTTGTCGAGGGCCTCGTCGCACGCGGGGTCGATACTGTCTTTGGAATTCCCGGCGTGCACACGCTGGAACTCTATCGCGGCCTCGCCGCCGCCGGCGACAGGATCCGCCACGTCACGCCCCGCCACGAACAGGGCGCGGGCTTCATGGCCGACGGCTATGCCCGCGTGACGGGCAAGCCCGGCGTCGCCTTTGTCATCACCGGACCGGGATTGACCAACGCCCTCACACCCATGGCCCAGGCCAGGGCGGACTCGGTGCCGATGCTGGTGATCTCCGGCCTTGGCCGCAGCGACACGCTGGGCAAGGGCCTGGGCCGGCTGCACGAACTGCCCGACCAGGGCGCGATGGTGGCGACCCTTTGCCACACCGAAACCGTGACCGACCCGAAGAAACTGGGCGAAGTTCTCGACCGCGCCTTTGCCGCGATGACCTCTGGCCGCCCCGGCCCCGCGCATATCCAGATTTCCACCAACATGATGGGCCAGCCCTGCCCCGAACTGCCGCCCCCGGTGGTTGCGGGCAGCACCGTGCCCCTGCCCCTTGGCCGCATCCGCAGCATAGCCGCCGCGCTCAACGCCGCGGAACGGGTCGTCATCCTTGCCGGAGGCGGCATCCGCAGGGCCGAGACGCATCTGCAGAAGCTGGCTGAATCCCTTGACGCTCCCGTGGTTCTGACCGCCAACGCCCGCGGCGCGATGCACGGGCACCGGCTGTGCGTCCCGGCGTCGGCCAGCCTGACCTCGGTTCGCAAGCTGATTGCCGAGGCCGACCAGATCCTCGCCATCGGGACCGAGCTTGGTCCGACCGACTATGACGTCTACGCCAAGGGCGGGCTTCCCGATCTTTCCGGCATGATCCGCATCGACATCGACGCCGACCAGCTGTCCCGCCACCCCGCCAGGATGCCGGTCAAGGCCGAGGCGGGTGCGATGATGGCCGCGCTGTTGCCGATGACCGTCCGGGCCAACCGCGAGGGCCCTGTCCGCGCCGAGGCCACCCGCCAGGCCGCCCGGGCCGAGCTTGCCAGCCTGTATGCGCCGATGCCGGCCCAGCTGGAGATGGTCGAGGCGATCCGCGACGCCGTGCCGAACGCCATCATCGTCGGCGACAGCACCCAACCTGTCTATGCTGCGAACCTGTTCTACGATCATGACCGCCCCGGGGGCTGGTTCAACGCCGCCACCGGCTATGGCGCGCTCGGCTACGGCCCCGGTGCCGCCGTCGGTGCCGCGATTGCCGCCCCCGGCGTGCGCGTGGTCTGTCTGATCGGCGACGGCGGCCTGCAATTCTCGCCCGGAGAGCTGCGCACGGCTCTGGACGAGAAGCTGCCGATCACCTTCGTGGTCTGGAACAACGCCGGCTTCCGCGAGATCGCCGAAGCAATGCGGCAGGCCAAGGTTCCGGTCCTCGGCTGCGACCCTTCGCCGCTCGACATGGAACATTTCGCCATGGCCTGCGATCTGCCGTTTGCCCGGGTGCCGCAGGATCCTTCGGAGCTTGCCGAGATTCTCGACACCCCGCAGGATGGCCCCCGCCTGCTGGAAGTTCAGGTCCGCTGACGCGCCAGCAGCGGGGCCAGCAGGAAGACCAGCCCGACAAGGCAGGCCGCAAACAGAAACGCGAAGCGCAGCCCGAACGTGCCCGCGATCAGGCCCAGCAGCGGCGGGCCGAAGAAATAGCCGAAATAGCCCAGCAGCGTCGCCCGGGCGACGGCACGGGCCCTGGCTTCGGGCGCGCTGAACTGTCCCACCAGGGAAAACGCTGTGGGGGCCAGGACCGAAGTCCCGATCCCCATGATGAAGAACCCCAGGTAGGCCAGACCTGGCCCGCCCGCCTGCGACACGGTCAACGCCCCGATGGCGGCGACGCCCGCCCCTGCCTTCATGATGGCGAAGGGGTCGATCCGCCCCGCAATCCACTGCCCGCCCAGCCGGGCAAACCCCATGGTCAGGGCCAGCATCGCCGGCCCCAGGGCGCCTTGCTCGGGACTGCCGCCCAGGGTCTTCTCGATATGCAGCGCCGACCAGTTCTCGGCGGCGTTCTCAGTCATGAAGGCGATCAGGACGATCCCTCCCCCGATCACCGGCACCAGCCCAAGCGGCAGGGCCGACCCGTCCTTCGGCTTGTGCAAGCCCTCGATCCGGCCGTCCCGTTCCAGCGTCAGGACCGCACCGGCCAGCCCCAGCACGGCCATTGTTCCCATGACCGGGGCGGGTCCCCAGCCCGCACCCCGCAAGAGCCCGGTCACGACCGCCCCTCCGGCATAGCCGAAGGAATAGGCCGCATGGGCCAGGTTCATCAGATGCAACCCCCGCTGCGTCTCCATCGCGGCCACCCGCGCGTTCATCAAGACGTCGGTCAGCCCCGTCGCCGCCCCCGCACAGGCCATCGCCAGCGGGAACAGCCAGACGACCGACGCCTGCCCCGGCAGAGCGAAGGCCACCGCCATCAGCGCCACCGACACCGGCAATGCCACCCGTCCCAGCGCCGCCCCGATCGCAGGGGCGGCCAGCATCGCGCTGATCGCGGCGATGGGCGTGAAGAAGATCAGAAGACCCAGCTGCGCCTCATCCACCCCCAGCATCGCCTTCAGATCCGGTAGAACCGCCGCGAAAGTGCCCCACAGGACGCCCATGGCCGCGAAGGCCGCGATCGCGGGCCGGGCATGCACCAGATTGGACAGGGAAATCATTGCGACAGCTCCGGCTCGGACGACGACAGGTAGCCCGCCCCGCCCGCCCGGGCCAGCCCGCCGGCGACGCTGCGCACCGCCGAAAGCGACACCGGCCCACCGGAACTTCGCCCTTCCCTTCCGCCCGATTCGTCGCTATAGCCCCCCGGTCGCGCCATGCACCCTTGGAGGATGGCGGACGTATACATGGAGAAAACCAATGGCACGCGAGATCACCGATCTTAAGGCCGAGGTGCGGACGGGGACAGGCAAGGGGGCCGCCCGTCAAGCCCGTCGCGAGGGCACCGTACCCGGCATCGTCTACGGCGACGGGGTTGCACCCCAGCCGATCAAGATGAACTACAACTACCTCCTCACCAAACTGCGGCAGGGCCGCTTCCTGCAGACGCTTTTCAACCTCAAGCTAGACGGCCAGCCGGACGTCCACGTGATCTGCCGCGGCGTCCAGCGCGATGTGGTCAAGGATTTGCCGACGCATGTCGATTTCATGCGCATCCACGACGAAAGCCGGATCGAGCTTTTCATCCACGTCGAATTCATCAACCACGAAGCCAGCCCCGGCCTGAAACGCGGCGGCACACTGACGGTTGTGCGTCACGAAGTGGAACTGGAAGTCACCGCAGGCGACATCCCGGATCACATCACGGTCGACCTGACCGGGAAGAAGATCGGCGACGTCATCCACATTGACGATGTCCAGCTGCCGCCCGGCGCCAAGCCGACGATCGCGCGGAACTTCGTGATCGCGAACGTTGCGGCTCCGTCGGGCCTCGTGTCGGAAGAGAACGCCGAAGCCTCGGCTTGAGACCCCTGACGGGGATGTCGACGCGGGGGGCCATGCGGTCCCCCGTCTCCTTTTCCTGTCCGGATTCTGCGCAGAGGAAAACGTCACCCTCGATCCACTCCACCAAATGCCGGGGCTAAACACCTAAAGGCGAAGGAAGACCAGCGTGTCTTTCTTCGCGCCCTCTGCCGCCGCGAAGCCCTGCCCATGCAGAGCCGTGGTGATCCGCTCCACCCCCTTTGGCCCATAGACCTGTGGATGCGTCTCGACCACCACCAGGCGCACGCCCGGCAGCGACTGGCACAGCACCCCCAGCTCCCCCCCTTCAATGTCGCACGAGATCACCGTGGGGGCGACCCTCGCCAGCAGCTTGCCGATCGGCCGCGCCGGAACCCGGATCACCTCGGCATTCTCCGGCCAGCCGTCCGGCCCCTTCAGCGCGCTCGCCCAGAAGGCCGGTCGCTGGCCGAACTCCACCTCGCCCTCACCCTCGCCAACCACTGCGCCCCGCATCAGCTTCACCCCCGGAAACCCGTTCGCCACCAGGTTCTTCCGCGCCAGCTTCACCGTCTCCGGGCCCGCTTCCACCCCGAAGACCGCCCCCTCGCCCAGAACCCTTGCCGCCAGCGCGCAGATGAACCCCAGACCCGCGCCCAGGTCCAGAAGCCGGTCCTCAGGCCGCACATGCATCAGCAGCGCATCCGCTTCGTGGTTCTCGTAGCGGCCCGAGGACAAGGCCCGCTCGAGGTTCCCCTTCAGCGCCGCCTCGGGCAGGTATAGCGTCAGTCCGCGAAGGGTAAAGCTGCGCATCCTCTCCCTCTCGGTTGTCTGGAACCCCTGCCCCCGCTATATCCGACCCGACGCGCGAAGCGGGAGAGCAAAAGGTGAAACTCTGGGTCGGCCTCGGCAATCCCGGCGCGAAATACGCAGGCAGTCGCCTCGGGGCCGAAAAGGTCGCCCTCCTCAAGCCCGAAACCTTCATGAACCTCTCCGGCCAATCGGTCCAGGCCGCCGTCGCCTTCTGGAAACTGCCGCTGACCGACCTCACCGTCTTCCATGACGAGCTTGACCTCGCCCCCGGCAAGCTGCGCCTGAAACAGGGTGGGGGACACGCAGGGCACAACGGCCTCCGCTCGATCCACGGCCACCTCGGCGACGACTACGCCCGCGTCCGCCTCGGCATCGGCCACCCCGGCGTGAAGGATGCCGTCGCTGCTTACGTCCTCCACGATTTCGCCAAGGCCGATGCCGACTGGCTCCAAGACCTGCTCCACGGCATCTCCGACGGGGCCGAGGCGCTTGCGGCAGGCGACGGCCAGAAGTTCATGAACGCCGTGTCGCTGCGCACCGCCCCACCGCGGTCTTCGACCACGAAGGACAAGCCCGAGGCCGCAGCGCCCGCCCCCCGGCCCGTCGAAGACACTCGATCTCCGATGCAAAGGCTTCTGGACCGGTTCCGATGAAGCCTTCTCGCTCGACTTCGTCTCCTCGTCGGTCGTCTTGCGAGGCGTGACGAAGTCATCGACGGGCGGCCTCCCCGCGCGACACGAGCCCCGTCAGCGCCCGGGACACCAGCGACGATACCCCCGGCTTCTCCAGCGCGACAAAGGGCAAGGGCCGGCACAACTCCATCGCCGCCACCCCCACCCGCGCGGTCAGCGCGCCGTTCACCACCCCCTCGCCGAACCGGCGCGACAGCTTCGACAGCACCCCGCCCCCGGCAACGGACCCGATCATGTCGTCGGTCAGCGCCAGGACCCCTGCCGCAACCAGCGATCCGAACACCCGGCGGAGGAGCTTCAGGCTGCCGAAACTGCCCGACCGACCGCCATAGATTTCCGCGATCCGCCGGATCATCCGCAGGTTGGCCACCGCCGCCGTCACCACATCGGCCAGCGCAATCGGCACCAGCGCCGTCACCGTGGCCACCTGCCGCGCCGCGCCCTCGATCACCAGCCGCGCCTCGGCATCCAGCGTCGTCATCAGTTCCCGCTCGGCGAATGCCAGCAGCGCATCGGCATCCATCACCTCGGCCTCGCGCTCGGCCAGTCGCGCCCTACCCCAGGCGGTGTCACCCCGCGCCGCGTAAAGCGTGGCGAGGCCCGCCACCACCCGCCGCGCTTCCCTCAGGTCCCCCGCCGCGCGCGCCTCGACCGCCCGGGTCCGCAAGCCATCCAGCCGCCCCAGCCGCAGGAAAGCCCCCCATTCCTTCAGCGCAACGAACAGCCCCGCCAGCGCCGCCAGGGCGACCAAGGCAAAGGCCGCCCAGCCCAGGATCAGGTTGCGCGCCAGAAGTCCGGTGACAAAGTCGTAGGCCGCGACCGAAAGCGCAAAGCTGAACAGCGCCCCGAAAGCCCAAAGCGCAAAGCGGGTCAGCCGCGATCCCCGCCTCTGGCTCAACGCCGCAACCGCCTGCATCGCCCGGCCGTCCGGCAAGGCATCCGGCACGGGCGGGGCGGTCGAGGGATCGACCGTCCCCTCCATCTCCTGCAGAAACGGCTTTGGCGGGCGGTTCACAACTGGTCTCCGATCAGGAATTCCACCGCCCGGTCCAGCCGGATATGCGGCGGGCCTTCGCCTGGCCGTAGGCTCAGCCGCGCGGGTGCGAAAGTCATCAGGTGATAGTCCGCGTCAAGCCAGGCCTCCGCCCCTTCGCGCGCGGGGGACAGAAGGCGTGCGGGGTCCGCAGGCAATGCGCCGGGATACATCAGCGCGGGTTTGGCCGAGGACAGCAGCGTGCCGCGCACCGCCGGGACCATCACGCCATCGCGCGCCACCGTCTCCTCCACCGTGGCCCGCAGCGAGGCAAGCGACAGTGCCTCGGTCCGCGCCCCCGAGAAATCCGCGCGCGACTTCGCCTCGGCCAGGAGGCTCGCGGTGATCGCGGTCAGGGCCGGATGCTGTTCGTGGTGCAGATGATCGGCCTTGGTTGCTGCGAAAAGGATCCGCTCGACCCGCCTGCCCCCGAACAGCGAGCCAAGCCAGGAAATCCGCCCGGGACGGAAGGCTTGCAGGATTTCCGCCATGGTCCGCCGCAGGTCCTCGACCGCGCGCGGACCCTGGTGGATCGCGCCCAGCACATCGGCCAGCACGACCTGCCGGTCGATCTTCGCGAAATGGTCGCGGAAGAAGGGCCGGACAACGCGCGCCTTGTAGGCTTCATACCGCCGCTCCATCTCGCGCCAGAGGCTCGCGCGCGGGGTCAGCGCCGGCTTCGGCAACGGGGCGAAGGTCAGAACCGGAGATCCGGCAAGGTCGCCGGGCAACAGGAACCGGCCCGGCGTCACATCGACCCTGCCCAGGTCACGCGCGGCGGTCAGATAGGCGGTGAAGGTCGCAGAAAGCGCGCGCGCCCTGGCTTCCTCCAGCCGCAGCGCGCCGTCTTCGGAACGCGCAAGGGCCAGGAACGCCGCCGCCTCGGGGCGCCTTTCCAGCCGGGCCAGGGTGGCTTCGGCCCACTGCTCGAACGTCTGGTCAAGCAGCGCGAGGTCGAGAAGCCACTCACCGGGGTAGTCGACAATGTCGAGGTGCAGCGTATGCGGGGCCCGCCAGGAAGACAGGAACCCGCCGGGCTGCACGCGGAACGAGAGACGAAGCTCGGAGATCGCGCGGGTCGAGGCCGGCCAGCGCGGGCTGTCGCCGGTCAGGGCTGCGAGATGGGCCTCGTAATCGAAGCGGGGCAGCGTGACATCGGGCTGGGGCTGCAGGTAGACCGCCTGGATGCGGCCCTCGGCCTGCGCCTTCAACTGCGGCATCCGGCCCCGGCTCAGAAGGTTCGCGACGAGGGCGGTGATGAAGACGGTCTTGCCCGCGCGCGAAAGGCCGGTCACGCCGAGGCGGAGCGTGGTGTCGAAGATGGTCTCGGAAAGGCTTGCCCCGGCGCTCTCGATCCCGCGGGTGATCCCGTCCGTCAGTCCGGAAAATGCCACGGCCCGTCCCTTTCCTGCGCCGGGGTCAAGATAGGGGGCAGCAGGCGGGAATGGTAGGGGGTGGGCAGGGTGGGCAATATTGCCCACCCTGCGCGGGGGTCGCCGCGCGCGGGCAGGTTTTTGAATATAACGTTTTCAATATCTTGTCTGCGAGCGTTCAGCGTTTCTTGACCCCTGCCCGGGCGCATTCACAAGCCGCTCCATCCGGTGTAGGCAGGGGACCATGCCTCGTTACGCGCTTCAGATCGAATATCACGGAGGCCCCTTTGCGGGGTGGCAGCGGCAATCGCCGGGCCTCGCTTCCGTACAGGAGGCGGTCGAAACCGCCTTGGCCAAGCTGGAACCCGGCCCCCACACCATCGCCGCCGCCGGGCGCACGGATGCGGGCGTGCATGCCACGGCGCAGGTGGCCCATGCCGACCTGGCCCGGGACTGGGACCCGTTCCGGCTCGCCTCGGCGCTGAACGCCCACCTCCGCCCCGACCCGGTTGCCATCCTCGCAGCCGCCCGCGTCCCCGATGATTTCCATGCCCGCTTTTCCGCCACCGGGCGGCGTTACGCCTTTCGCCTCGTCGCCCGCCGCGCGCCGGTGACGCATGACAGGGGCCTGGTCTGGCAGGTGCTGAACCGGCTGGATCCTGCTGCCATGCGCGAGGGCGCGGCCATGCTGATCGGGACCCATGACTTCACCACCTTCCGGTCGACCCTTTGTCAGGCGAAAAGCCCGGTCAAGACGCTGGATCGCATCGACATCACCGAACACCCCTACCCCGGCGGCGTCGAATACCGCTTCGACTTCGCCGCCCGCAGCTTCCTGCACAATCAGGTCCGGTCCATCACCGGCACGCTGGAGCGGGTGGGCGCGGGGGCCTGGACACCTGAAGACATCCGCGCGGCGCTGCAGGCGAAGGACCGCGCGGCCTGCGGGCCGGTCGCTCCGCCGCAGGGGCTGTATCTGGTCGGGGTGACCTACCCGGTCGACCCTTTCCCGCGCTAGGCCCGTCGACGGCACCGTCGTTGCGCACACGCGCCGCCGCCGGGCATGCGCCGGGAAAACTGCGACCTACCGTCCCGTGGGCGCAAGCAGCCGCCGCACTTCGGCCCGCAGATCCGTCAGTTCGAAGGGCTTCGAGATGAACCCGTCCGCACCGATTTCGATCCCGCGCTTGCGTTCCAGCGCCGAACCGCGCGCGGTCATCATCAGCACCTTGACCGCCGCCAGCGCCGGATCGGTGCGGATTCCCGCGCAGATGTCAAAGCCCGAAACCTCGGGCAGCATGACGTCGAGCAGCACAAGGTCGGGCCGGGTGTCGCGGATGCGCGGCAATGCTTCGGCACCGCTGGCAACCCGGTCGTGGCCATAGCCCTCGCGAAGCAGCAGAAACTCAAGCGCAGCGGCGATGTTGTCTTCGTCCTCGACCACCAGGACGCGGGACGCGGTCGGGGTGGGCGCGGGCGTCACCGGCTTCTCCGCGCGGCAGGGGGGGTTGTGTGGGGCGGACGGATCGGGAAAGGTTGCCGGAAGAAGGGGAACGTCATGATCGAACTTGTCCAGTCGCAGCTGCTTGACCCGTTCCGTATCGGCCTGATCGTGGCGCTGGTCTTCACCATGTTGCGCACGCGTGCGGCGACCGGGACGCTGTTGCCGCTGGCTCTGGGCGTGGTGTTCGTCGCGGTGATCCTGCCGTCGACCCGGGGCACGGGCACGGTCGGTCTGATCCAGACGGTGCTGGCCGGGCTGGCGTCGAATGCGATCATCCTTGGCATCGTCATGGCCCTTGCGGTGTTCTTCCGGCGTCTGCGGGGCTGACAGAAAAAAGCGGCGGGCCCGAAGGGCAGGCCCGCCAGTCTGCGCCCGGAAAAGCCCGTCGGTCGGCTTGTCGGGGGGCAGAGCGGAGGGGTGGCCCGGGCCGGGGCAGATGCCCCGGCCCGGGCAGCGACCCTCAGCGCGACGCGTCGTCGGCGAAGATGTCCTTCTTGTGGGTCCCGTTCGGCACGAAGATCGCGCCGATGACCACGGTCATCACCGCGACGACGATCGCATACCACAGGCCAGCGTAGATGTTGCCGGACTGGGCCGAGATCGCGAAGGCCGTGGCGGGCAAGAGGCCCCCGAACCAGCCGTTGCCGATGTGGTAGGGCAGCGACAGGCCGGAATAGCGGATACGGGTCGGGAAGAGTTCGACCAGCATGGCCGCGATCGGGCCGTAGACCATTGTCACCAGGATGATCAGATAGGTGAGGATCGCGATGATCGTCAGCTTCTGGCCGGTGAAGATGTCGATGAAGTTTTCAGCCTTGGCAACCGTGGTGTTGTCCTTGGCCACGATCGGGTAACCCGCCGCAGTCAAGGCGTCGGCGACGGCCTTGTCAAAGTTCGGTTTCACCGCCTTGGCCGCATCCAGCGCCGCCTGAGCGGCGTCCTTGGCCGCCTGATCGGTGCCGGCGGTCGCGGTTTCCAGAGCGGTGGTCAGCTCTTTGATCTGCGCCGCATTGGCCGCGACGTCGTAGGACGGGATTGTGGTGTCACCGATCTTGATGACCGCAGGCTCGCCCGCCGGGCCGTCCACCGTCTCGGAGTTGACCGAGAAGGAGTAGAGCTTCGACTTGGCGATGTCGCAGGAGTTGTTGAACTTCGCCGTGCCGACCGGGTTGAACTGGAACGAGCAGTCGTTCGGGTCGGCGGTCACGGTGATCGGGGTCTCCTGTGCTGCTGCCAGCATCGGGTTCGCCGTCGTGGTGAGCAGTTTGAACACCGGGAAGTAGGTGACGGCAGCGATCAGGCAGCCGGCCAGGATGATCGGCTTACGGCCGATGCGGTCGGAAAGCGAGCCGAAGAAGATGAACCCGCCGGTGCCCAGGATCAGCGACCAGGCCACGAAGACGTTGGCCGAGAAGCTGTCCACCTTGATCACGTTCTGCATGAAGAACAGCGCGTAGAACTGACCCGAGTACCACACCACGGCCTGACCAGCCGTAAGGCCCAGGAGGGCGATGAGGGCGATCTTGGCGTTCCTCCATTGCCCGAAAGCCTCGCGCAGCGGCGCCTTGGAGGCCGCGCCTTCTTCCTTCATCTTCTTGAAGGCCGGGGATTCGTTCATCTGCAGGCGGATGTAGAGCGAAATCAGCAGCAGGAAGATCGAGCCGAGGAACGGAATCCGCCAGCCCCAGGCGTTGAAGGCCTTCATCATCGACGGCGTGCCATCGGCGTTCATCACCGCCACACCGGCGGCATCGAGCACCGGTTGGTCGGGATAGTTGCCGTTGACGTAGCCCTGCACAGACAGGATCACGATCAGCGACAGGAGAAGGCCAAGTGTAGCCGTGGTCTGGATGAAGGCGGTGAAGTAGCCGCGCTGGTTTGCCGGGGCGTGTTCAGCCACGTAAACCGCCGCACCGCCGTATTCACCGCCAAGCGCCAGGCCCTGCAACATGCGCAATGCGATCAGGATGATCGGCGCGGCGATTCCCCAGGAGAAGTAGTTGGGCAAGAGGCCGACCAGGAAGGTCGACAGACCCATGATCAGGATCGTGGCAAGGAAGGTGTACTTCCGGCCGATGATGTCGCCCATGGCGCCGAAGAAGAGGGCACCGAACGGGCGCACGATGAAGCCTGCCGCGAAGGCCAGAAGCGCGAAGACGTTGCGCGTGGCTTCGGGGAACGGCGTGAAGAACTGCGCGCCGATGATCGCCGCCAGCGAGCCGTAGAGATAGAAGTCATACCATTCGAAGATGGTCCCCGCGGAAGAGGCGAGAATGACCTTCTTCTCCTCCCCGGTCATGGGGCGCGAGCGATCGCGCACGTTGGTTGTGGTCGTAGCCATGCAATACCTCCTTGTGGCCTGAATCGGTGATTCAGGCGGTCCCCGTCTTCTTTCCGGCCTTCGCCTGCCCGTCCCGGCAGGCTTCTGCTCTGCTCCACCCCGGTCGGGGCGGTCTGTTGCGAAGGATCAGGCCGCGTGCGCCGTGATCCTTCTCTTCCCGGTCACCGCCCGCCCTCCTCTGGCCGGCGGAAACCCGATCTCATGCCGCGACGCGCCCCACGATCCCGGCCAGCCGGGCGCGGATGCCGGCGATGGACCCCATCGCCGACACCCGTTCCAACACCGACTGCCACTCGTAATGCGCGATCAGCGGAGCCGTCTGGGCGTGGTAGCTTGAAACCCTTCCGGCACCGTTTCGGCCGTATCGTCGGCCCTGCGCTTGAAGCTGGTGCCGCCGCAGTTGACCAAGAAGGATCAGGACCGGGTCCATCCGCCTCAGCCCTTGTTCGCGCGGTTGGCGATCAGGTCATCGACCACCGCCGGATCGGCGAGCGTCGAGGTGTCGCCCAAAGCGCCAAAGTCGTTCTCGGCGATCTTGCGCAGGATCCGGCGCATGATCTTGCCCGACCGGGTCTTCGGCAGGCCGGGCGCCCATTGGATCAGGTCCGGCTTGGCGATCGGCCCGATCTCGGTGCGGACAAAGGCCTCCAGCTCCTTGCGCAGGGCCTCGGTCGGCTCCACCCCTTTCATCAGCGTGACATAGGCATAGATGCCCTGCCCCTTGATGTCGTGCGGGTAGCCCACCACCGCCGCCTCGGCCACCGCTTCATGTGCCACCAGCGCCGATTCAACCTCGGCCGTCCCCATCCGGTGCCCGCTGACGTTGATCACGTCGTCCACCCGGCCGGTGATCCAGTAATAGCCGTCCGCATCGCGGCGGCAGCCGTCGCCGGTGAAGTAATAGCCCTTGTACTGGCTGAAATAGGCCTCCTCGAACCGCTGATGGTCGCCCCAGAGCGTGCGCATCTGCCCCGGCCAGCTGTCGGAGATGCACAGCACGCCCTCGGTCGCGGTTTCGCTCTGCACCTTGCCCGTGGCGGGGTCCAGCACCTCGGGCTTGACCCCGAAGAAGGGCTTGGTCGCCGAACCGGGCTTTTGCGGGATCGCCCCAGGGATCGGCGTGATGATGTGCCCGCCGGTCTCGGTCTGCCAGAACGTGTCGACGATCGGGCATTTCCCTTTGCCGACATGGGTGTTGTACCACGACCACGCCTCCGGGTTGATTGGCTCGCCCACCGACCCCAAGAGCTTCAGGCTGGACAGGTCGTGCTTTTCCACCCACTCCGGCCCGAGGCCCATCAGGCTGCGGATCGCGGTCGGCGCGGTGTAGAACTGGTTGACCTTGTGCTTGGCGCAAACCTCCCAGAACCGCCCCGCATCGGGCCAGGTCGGCACGCCTTCGAACATCAGCGTGGTGGCGCCATTCGCCAAGGGGCCGTAGACGATGTAGCTGTGCCCGGTGACCCAGCCGACGTCCGCCGTGCACCAGAAGACATCGCCGTCATGGTAATCGAAGGTCACCTGATGGGTCAGGCTGGCGTAGACAAGATATCCGCCCGTCGTATGCACCACGCCCTTCGGCTCGCCGGTGGAACCCGAGGTGTAAAGGATGAACATCGGATCTTCCGCGCCGACCTCGACGTAAGCGCAGTAAGGCTTCGCCGCCGCCATTTCCGCCGTCAGGTCAAAGTCGCGGCCCTCGACCCAGCTTGTCTGGTCGCCGGTGCGCTTGACGACCAGCACCTTCACCCGGTCGCTCACGTGCAGCATCGCCTTGTCGGTGTTGTCCTTCAGGCCGGTCTTCTTGCCGCCGCGCGGCGCCCAGTCGGCGGTGATGACCACCTTCGCCTCGCAGTCGTTGATCCGGTTCGCCAGCGCATCGGGGGAAAAGCCGCCGAACACGATGGAGTGGATCGCCCCGATCCGCGTGCAGGCCAGCATCGCATAGGCCGCCTCGGGGATCATCGGCATGTAAAGGACCACCCGGTCGCCCTTGGTCACGCCATGCGCCTTCAGCACGTTCGCCAAACGGCAGGTCTGTTCCAGCAACTGCGCATAGGTGATGTGCTGCGCGGGCACGGATGGATCATCCGGCTCCCAGATGATCGCGGTCTGGGTGGCGCGGGTCAGCATGTGGCGATCGATGCAGTTGGCGCTGACGTTCAGCACGCCATCCTCGAACCACCTGATGCTGATGTTGCCCGGCGCGAAGGAGCTGTTCTTGACCTTCGTGTAGGGCTTGATCCAGTCCAGCCGCAGCCCCTCGCGGCCCCAGAACGCCTCGGGGTCGGCGACCGACGCGGCATAGCGCGCCGCATAGGCTTCGGCATCGACATGGGCCTTCGCCACAAAATCGGCGGATGCGGGGTAGACGGATTTCAGGGCGGCATGGTCGGTCATGGCGATCCTCCTTGTCGAAAGGGCCCGGCCAAAGACCCCCTCGTCTCATCTTGCCCCGCCCTGCGAAGCACTCTCTCCCGGAACACTGTTACCACTTTGTGAAGAATCAGGTAACCCCATAATTGCGCTGTATATTTCTGTAAATTTCTTGACTGCCGAATCGTCAATTCTGAAAATATGTGAAAAGAGGGCGCGGGATTGCCATGGCTTTTCAAGCGCCTGGCGCTCACGCCGACGTGAAGGCTGCCCGGTGCGGCCCGGGGGCTGACGCAAAGCCCGGTTTCGGCTGCGCCATGCGGCGGTCAGCTCGATTCGGGCGCAGCGTCCAGATGGCGGTCGACGGCAGCAAGGTCGGGCAGATAACGCACTTCGGGGTCCTGCAGGCCCTGCGCTTCCAGCTGGCGGCGCAGGGGGCCGCTCAGCCCGACAAGGTAAAGCTGCCCGCCGCGCCGGCGCGACCGCGCCGCCAGCCGGTGAAACCCGCGCGCCCCGGAACTGTCGATCAGCGGCACCCCCGACATCTCCAGCACCAAAGCGCGCGGAGCCTCGGCGATGCGGTCAAGGATGCCGCCAAGCTGAGCGGCGGCACCGAAGAAATAGGGGCCTTCCAGATGATAGACGACCCGGTCCGCCCGCAGGGTATCAAGCTGCTCTTCCCGCGGCCGCATGGCGGCGGTTTCCGACATGCGCTTGATGAAGACCAGGCCCGCAAGCGCGAAGCCGACGATGATCCCCTGGGTCAGGTCGCGGAATACGACCAGCAGGAACGTGACGCCGACCACCAGCGCATCCCCGCGCGAGGACCGAAGCAGCGCGACCAGTTCGTGCCGCTCGGCCATGCCCCAGGCGACGACCGCCAGCACCCCGGCCAGCGCCGCCAGCGGGATATAGGCGGCCAGAGGCGCAGCGACCAGCATGAACACCAGAAGAAACACCGAATGCAGGATGCCCGAGACCGGCCCCCGGCTGCCCGCGCGCACATTGGTCGCCGTGCGGGCGATGGTGCCGGTAACGCAAAAGCCGCCGAAAAGACCCGAGCCGATGTTTGCCACACCCTGCGCCACCAGTTCCGCGTTCGACCGGTGCCGCGCGCCGGACATACCGTCGGCGACCACGGCGGACAGAAGCGATTCAATTGCGCCCAAGAGCGCGAAACTGAGCGCCCAGGGCAAGGCCTCGCGCCAGAGGGTGAAATCGGGCAGCACCGGCGCAGGCAGGAAATGCGGCAGATCGCCGAACCGGCCGCCGATCGTCGAGACCGGCAGGCCCAGCCCCGCCACCACGACCGAGGCAAGCACGACCGCGATCAGCATCCCCGGCCAGTGCGGCCGGACCCGTCGCAGGGTCAGGATCGCGGCCGCGGTCAGTGCTGCCACCGCCAGCGCGGCCCAGCTCACCGTCCCGCGTGCCGCCCACAGCGCCTGCAGTTTCTGCAGAATTTCCCCCGGTTCGGCTCCGGGCAGGGTCAGCCCGAAAATCTCGCGCAGCTGGCTGGCGAAGATGATGACCGCGATGCCTGCGGTGAAGCCCACGGTCACCGGATAGGGGATATAGCGGATGTAGGTTCCCAGGCGCAGCACGCCGGCCGCGATCAGGATCAGTCCCGACAGGACGGTCGCAAGGATCAGGCCCTGCACGCCACTGGCCAGGACGCATGCCGCGACCAGCACGATGAAAGCCCCCGCCGGGCCGCCGATCTGGTATCGCGACCCGCCCAGAGCGCTGACAAGAAAGCCGCCCACGATTGCGGTGAACAGCCCGCGCTCGGGGCCGACACCGCTGGCGATCGCGATGGCCATCGACAGCGGCAGGGCCACGATGGCGACGGTCAGCCCGGCCAGCGCATCGGCGCGCAGGTCGGCCAGCCGATATCCCTCGCGCCAGACCGTCAGAAGTTTCGGCAGGAATTCGGTCGGGCCATTCCGGCCCTGCGCAGTGTCGGTCATGTTGGCGTCCGGTGCCCGAGGAACCGCCAGTAATCGCTGGCAAAGCAGTCCGAATAGCGGCAGAAGACTCTTCTGCCGTCGCCCTGTCAACTGCCGTGAAACCAGATGCCCGAACCTCCCGATCCTGTCCGGCCCGCCGACGATGACGCTCTTGCCCTGGCGCGGGGGCTGCTGGTCCAGAACCACGCCGCGCTGGCCTGGATCGACCCAGACACCGGGATGCCCGGGATAAGCCGGATCGCTTTTGCCCGCGACCCCGTGGCGGGCCTTCTGACCCTTGTCTCGGGCCTCGCGCCCCATTTCCGTGCCCTGCGCGACCGCCCCGACTGTGCGCTCATGCTGGGCGAGGTGGGCGACCGGGGCGACCCCCTGACCCATCCCCGCCTGATGATCCGCGCCCGGGCCCGCTTCGTCGCCCCGGATGACCCGGCCCGCCCCGGCATCCGCGCCCGCTGGCTGGACCGCCATCCCAGGGCCCAGGCCTACATCGACCTGCCCGACTTCGCTTTCGTCCGGTTGACCCCGGTCTCGGCACTTCTGAACGGCGGCTTCGCCCGCGCGTTTCGCGTCGCGCCCGGGGCTCTGTAGGAAAGCGGGCGGCCCCGAAGGAGCGCCCGCCCGAATTTTCGCAGAAAATCCGTCCCTCGTCAGGCCGGGACATCCATCCGCAGGTTGACCAGCGCCTTGCCCTTCACGGCCTCGCCCCAGCGCACCTGCGCCTCGTTGCCGGTGACCCCGGTGCCCGGCACCGAATAGGGGAAGACATAGCGCGCGGCGTTGGCGGCATTGGTGATCAGCCCTTCCGGCGCCACCGCCTCGACCATCCGGATGCGCCCGCCGAACGGCACGAAGCCCCCCGCGCTGACGTTCCAGGTCTCGGCCGCGGTGTTCTGGGTATGGGCCACCAGCACCGGGTTCAGGATCCACTGGGTCACGTTGTTGAAGCTGTTGCCGTCCACCCGCACGTTGCGCGACCTTGTGAAGTCCAGCGTGGCAAAACTCGTGTCCACCATGTCCACCCGGTCCACGATCACCCCGAAACAGCGGAAACTGTTGCCCGAGATCGACAGACCGCTGAGGAAATGCCCCGGTCCATAGGGTTTCACCACGATCCAGCGGAACGCCGTCGTGGTGTCGGAGGCGATGAACACGTTGCCCACGATGTTCAGCCCGCCGAACGAGAACTCGCCGTTCTCCTGCGGCTCAGAGTCATGCTCGTTGCCCCATTCGATGAAGCAGTTGTCGATGTAGTTGCCGGTGACCACGGTCGACACATTGGTCTGCGTGAAGACCAGCCCCGCCCGCCGCACGCCTGCGGTTTCGTTGTCTCCCTGGAAGAAGTGGTTGGCATGGATCAGGTGGCCGGTGCCGTTCATGATCGCGAAATGGGCAAACCGCACCACGCGGTTGTTGCGCAGCTTGGTGTCGTTGGCCTGCACGTTCATCGCGATGGTGGTGCGGTCCACCGCCGGCACCGACTGCTCGTTCGACAGGAACTGGCACATGTCGACGAACATGCCCTGGCACCCCGTCCCGGCCGAACTGATCCCCCGGTCCAGCGGCCGGTTGAAGGTGCACGAGATGAACCGCTGCGTCGACCCCGACATCGGCAGCAGCACGCCCGACCCGACGCCCAGGCAGTTGAACTCGATATCCTCAAGCTCGAACCGGGACAGAAGCGAGAAGCCGCTGAAATCCAGCATGTAGTTGAACCGGCGGAACGTGTAGGTCCGCGTGCCCACCGCGGCATAAAGCGGCTGGCTGATCGTGACCGTCCCCGCGCCGATGTTGGTCGCGGTGACATAGACCTCGCGCCCCACACCGGTCCCGATCACCAGCGCGCCGACCGGGATGTTCGCCACGTTCGCGACATTGGTCAGTGTCGCCCAGGCCGGACCGGCGACCGCGTTCAACGACCCGTTTCGCACCACCCGACGGTTGGAGAAGCTGGTGACTCCGGCCAGCGCCGCCACATCGATCGGCTCGATGATGTCCACGCGACGCCCCGACAGGTCCAGCGTAACATAGTCGGTGAAGAAGAACAGCGACTGCAACGCCCGCTTGAACCCTTCAAGCTCGGACCCGAAGGCCTGGCCGTAGGTGTCCAGATCGAAGTTCCGCGTCAGCGTCAGTTTGCGGTTCGACGGCATCGACAGCGTGCCCTCAAAGCGGATGCGGCTGTTGATCGTGACATCGCTCGTCAGCCGGAACACGCCCGAGGGCACGAGGATCTCGCGCCCGTCGGCATCGGCGTCGGCCGCCAGGAAGGCCGGGGCGTCGTTCGTCGTCCCGTCGCCCAGCGCGCCATAGTCGCGCACATCGACCCAGTCCATCAGCTTGCGGATGAAGATGTTGGTCACGTCCTCGACCACGATGTCGTCGATCCGCACCACCCCGCCATTCCCCCGTCCGGCTGGCCGGAGAGAGGATGGCGCTGACCGTCACCACCTGGCCATAGGCGGTCAATGCGACCGACGTCCCGGTCTGCGGCAGGCCTACCACGTTCGCCCCGCTGACATCCCCCGCCCAGGCGGCGATACGGACCGAGGGCAGGTTCCCCGACACCGCCTTCACCCGCGCCGTCACCCGCAGGTACAGGCCCGGCTGGATCGGCGTCTGCGCGAAGGACCGCAGCTTCTGCGTGGCGTCGATCTTCTGCAGCTCCAGACAGCCGCCGAAATCCTGATCGTTCGACACCAGCGCCGCGTTCGGCTGGCCCTGATACGACGCCGAGCCGGGCGTCCCGTCCGCGCGCGACCAGAGGTTCAAGCCGGCCGAGAACGGCGGCGGCATCAGGACCAGCCCGTCAGTGATAGCCTTGTTCATCTTCGATTTCCCTTGCCTCGCTTCGCGCCACTGCCACGGGCGATACGTCAAGGATGCCCCCGACAGACCGCGCCGCCATCGGGCCAAGGGGGTAGCAAGGAAGACTTAACCGGCGCTCATGGCTCCGCTCGCCGAAACGCCCGTCGACGCAACAGCGCGTCGCCGGCAAATCTGCGCAGGCCGCCGGTCACGGGTGCCTCTCTATTCCCTCTGTCGGGAAGGGATCGTGGAAAGGGCAGGTCGGCGACGGCTGTCTCAGGCCCCGACATCCGGCGCAGGCAACAGCTGCACCGCGTTGATCTGCCAGCCCTCGGGCGTCTCGACCATCATGTAGTCCAGGAACCATCCCGCACCGCCCTGATCTGTCACCCGGACCCGCTGCCACAGGTTCCCCGCGACCTCGCGCAGCTCTCCCATCTCGACCGACGAGGGCCGGTAAACCATCGGATAGCCATTCTTCACCATCGCCCCGAAATTCTCGGGCGTGCCGAACATCTGCTTGATGGTCGGGCTGGCGAAGGTGAAGGCACGCGCGAAATCATCTGCCAGAAAGGCATCGATCTGGCTCTGGATCGTTTGTCGGATCGGCTCTTCCTGCGCTGCGGCGGGCAGGGCCAGGACGGCTGCGAACAGCACGGCGTAAAGACCATCGCGCATCGGCAATCGCTCCTTGATCATGCGTCCCCGCCCCAGACAGCTAGCCTGCCTGCCGGAAAGTCAACAGCCTGCCCCCGCGCCGCTCAGGCGTTGCCGACCAGTCCCCCGCGCAACGCTTGGCTGATCAGCGCCACCGTCTCCTCCACGCCATAGAGCGCGATGAACCCGCCGAACCGCGGCCCGTCGGACGCCCCCAGCAGCACCTCGTAAAGGGCCTTGAACCAGTCGCGCAGCGGCTCGAACCCATGCGCCTTGCCCACCGCAAAGACCATCGACTGCAGCGCCTCGTCGTCCAGGCCCCCGTCCCAGACCCGCAGCCGACCCACCAGATCCTCCATCGCCGCCCGCTCCTTCGCATCCGGCTCGCGGAACTCCCGCGTCGGCGCGATCCGGTCCGCGAAATACCGCACCGCGAACCCTGCCGCAGCATCAAGGTCGGGATGCGTCTCGGGCGACGCGGCGTCCCCCCATGGATATGCCACACCGGATTGTTGACCTGCTGGTCAACCGTCTGCTCGGGGAAGGCGCGCAACTGCTGGTGATACTCATCCACTGCCCGCGGGATCACGTCGAAATGCATCCGCTTCGCAGTCTTCGGCTTCTGATACATGAAATAGCTGAGCGATTCCGTCGCCGCATAGGTCAGCCATTCATCAATGGTCAGCCCGTTGCCCTTCGACTTCGAAATCTTCTGCCCCTGGTCATCCAGGAACAGCTCATAGGTCATGTGGTTCGGCTTCCGGCCCCCCAGCACCTCGCAAATCCCGTCGTAGATTGGAGTGTTGGTGGAATGGTCCTTCCCATACATCTCGAAGTCCACATCCAGCGCCGCCCAGCGCGCGCCGAAATCCGGCTTCCACTGCAGCTTCACATGCCCGCCCGTCACCGGAACCGTCCACTCGCGCC
>NCDY01000049.1 GCA_002280405.1 Rhodobacterales bacterium 32-66-9
GCTCGGACGGCACCCCGGTCTACATGCTGGCCGTGGTGGTCGATGACCATGACATGGGCGTGACCCATGTGATCCGGGGCGACGATCACCTGAACAAGGCGGCACGCCAGCAGATGGTCTATGACGCGATGGGCTGGCGGGTGCCGGTCTGGGCGCATATTCCGCTGATCCACGGGCCGGACGGCAAGAAGCTGTCGAAACGTCATGGCGCGACGGGAGTCGAGGAGTATCAGGCGATGGGCTACCCCGCCGCCGGGATGCGCAATTACCTGACGCGGCTTGGCTGGGCGCAGGGCGACGCCGAGATCTTCACCAGTGCCGAAGCGATGAAGATGTTCGACTTGTCGGGAATCGGACGCGCACCGGCTCGGCTGGACTTCAAGAAGCTGGAGCATACCTGCGGACAACACATGGCGATGGCCGACGATGCCGCACTGCTGCATGAATTGCAGGCCTACCTCGAGGCTGCGGGCCGCCCGGCGCTGACCGGCCCTCAGGCTGGACGGATGGAACTGGCCCTGCCCTTCCTGAAAAAGTCTGCGAAGACCTTCCCGGAACTCATGGAAAAGGCTGCGTTTCTGCTGGTCGAACGACCCGTCGCGCCCGAGGCCAGGGCGGCAGAGGCGCTGGATACGGTATCCCGTGGTATACTGAAAACATTGACGCCGCGCCTGCAAACTGCTAGCTGGACAAAGGAGGCGCTGGAGCCGATCCTGACCGCTGTCGCGGCCGAGAACGGCATCGGGTTCGGCGCGCTGGCCGCCCCCTTGCGGGCCGCGATTGCGGGCCGGACTGTTACACCTTCGGTTTACGACATGATGCTAGCCATCGGTCGGGAAGAGACTGTTGCCAGGCTGACGGACGCCGCGAATTAAGCCCGCGCCCCGCGGCCTTGAAGCTGCCCCCGCCGGGGTGCAGGATAGCCATTGGCCGCCCCTGGCTTAAGGAGCGACCCGCCATGACCTGGGGAAGACATGATGTCGGAAAACGTTGCCAAGCTGAGCCTGAACGGGAACACCTTCGACCTGCCCGTCCACAAACCCACCCTCGGCCCCGATGTGCTGGACATCCGCAAGCTTTATGGCGAGGCGGATGTGTTCACCTTTGATCCCGGCTTTACCTCGACCGCCGCCTGCGAAAGCGCGATCACCTATATCGACGGCGACCTGGGCGAGCTTCTGTATCGCGGTTATCCGATCGAGCAGCTGGCCGAAAGGTCGACGCACCTCGAGGTGTGCTATCTGCTGCTTTACGGCGAACTGCCCACCGCCGCGCAGTTGGCCGATTTCACCCAGCGCGTGACACGGCACACGATGGTGCATGAACAGATGCACTACTTCTTCCGCGGGTTCCGGCGCGACGCGCATCCGATGGCGACGATGGTCGGCGTGGTCGGCGCGATGGCGGCTTTCTATCACGACTCGACCGACATCACTGATCCCTGGCAGCGCGAAGTCGCGGCGATCCGGATGATCGCCAAACTGCCGACCATCGCCGCGATGGCCTACAAGTATTCGGTCGGCCAGCCCTTCGTGTACCCGAAGAACAGTCTCAGCTATTCGGGCAACTTCCTGAACATGTGCTTTGCCGTCCCGGCCGAGGACTACGTGGTCTCGCCCGTGCTCGAAAAGGCGATGGACCGGATCATGATGCTGCATGCCGACCACGAGCAGAACGCCTCGACCTCTACCGTGCGGCTGGCAGGGTCGTCGGGAGCTAACCCCTTTGCCTGCATCGCGGCCGGTATCGCCTGCCTCTGGGGGCCGGCGCATGGCGGGGCGAACCAGGCCGCGCTGGAGCAACTGCGCGAGATCGGGACCGTCGAGCGCATCCCGGAGTTCATCGCCAAGGCCAAGGACAAGTCTTCGGGCGTCAAGCTGATGGGCTTCGGCCACCGGGTCTACAAGAACTTCGACCCGCGCGCCAAGGTGATGAAGGAAAGCGCCGATGAGGTGCTGGGTCTGCTGGGCGTGGAAAACAACCCGCTCCTGCAGGTCGCCAAGGAACTGGAACGGATCGCGCTGGAGGATGACTACTTCATCTCGAAGAAGCTGTATCCGAACGTCGATTTCTACTCGGGCATCATCCTCGAGGCGATGGGATTTCCGACCGCGATGTTCACGCCGATCTTCGCGATCAGCCGCACCGTGGGCTGGATCAGCCAGTGGAAAGAGATGATTGCCGACAAGAACCAGAAGATCGGCCGTCCGCGTCAGCTGTACATCGGCCCGGCCAAGCGGGACTATGTCGATCTGCGCCACCGGTGAGGGGTGGCCGCCCTGCAACCGAAGGCGGCCCCTGATCGGGCGGTCCTTTGCCCGTGCGCTGCGCTGTCAGGCCGCAGGCCGCGGTCGGTGCATTCTGTCGGGACCACCCCATATCTGTGCTGCCTTCCGATGCGGAGTATCACCATGAAAGACACATCCCACGCCACCGACCTGACGCTGCACCATGTTCCGGCAAGTTTCGGGGACCGGGTCGCCCTGCGGACGGTGAAGTTCATGCGCATTTTTGCCGATGCCTTCTTTTCCAAGCGCTACGGCCACCGGGCGGTCGTTCTGGAAACCGTCGCGGCGGTGCCGGGGATGGTTGGCGGCCTGCTGCAGCACCTGAAGGCGCTGCGCCACATCCGCGATGACCAGGGCTGGATCCGCGAGCTTCTGGATGAGGCGGACAACGAACGCATGCATCTGATGACCTTCATACATGTCGCCCAGCCCTCGCGGCTGGAACGCTGGGTGATCATGATCGGCCAGGCGATCTTCTATAACGCCTATTTCTGGCTCTACCTCTTCACCCCCCGGATCGCGCACCGGATCGTCGGCTATCTCGAGGAAGAGGCCGTGGTCAGCTATACCCAGTATCTCGCCCAGATCGACGCGGGCGTGGTGGAAAACGTCCCGGCCCCGCAGATCGCGATCGACTACTGGCACTTGCCCTTGGACGCCCGTCTGCGCGATGTGGTGATCGCGGTCCGCGCCGACGAAGCCGGGCATCGCGACCGCAACCACGAGATGGCGGACCAGCTGAAGTCGGCCTGACACTCCGGCTCATCGCTGTCGCTTCGCTTGCTCTTCGCGAGGAGCGCCGCACAAGCAAGCGAGGAGCCTACGCGAACCCGTCCAGGGTCTGCACCGCGCCGTAAAGGTCGACCCGGCGATCGCGGAACAGGCCCCAGCCGGCACGCAAGGCGGCGATGGCGTCAAGGTCGAACCGGTGGACGAGGACGCCCTCGCTCACCCGGTCGGCCGTGGCGACCAGCTTTCCGGCAGGGTCGGCGATGAAGCTTGAGCCATAGAAGGTCACGGCCCGCCCCTGGGGAGCGATCTCGGTGCCGATCCGGTTCGATGCCACGACCGGCAGGATATTGGCCGCCGCATGGCCACGCATCACCAATTCCCAGTGCGGCTGGCTGTCATAGCCGGGCGCTGGCGGTTCCGAGCCGATGGCCGTGGGATAAAGAAGCATCTCGGCCCCCATAAGCGCCATTGCGCGGGCGCATTCCGGGAACCACTGGTCCCAGCAGATGCCGACCCCGATCCTGCCAAAGGCGGTGGTCCAGACCCTGAACCCGGTATCCCCCGGCGAGAAGTAGAACTTTTCCTCATAGCCCGGTCCCTGCGGGATATGACTTTTCCGGTAAAGGCCCAGCACAGTCCCATCGGCATCGACCATCGCGACCGAGTTGAAGAAAGCCGGGCCGCTGCGTTCGAAAAAGCTGACCGGGATCACCACGCCAAGCTCGCGGGCCAGCGCGGCAAAGCGGGCGACCAGCGGGTGGCCTTCCAGCGGCTGGGCGAGCGCGAAATGCTTCGGATGTTGCTCGATGCAGAAATAGGGGGTCGCGAACAGCTCCTGGATCAGGATGACCTCGGCCCCTTGCCCTGCCGCCTTTCGCACCAGCGCCTCGGCGCGGTCAGCATTGCCGGGCAGATCCCAGGTGCAGGCGAACTGGGTGGCGGCAACGGTGACGGGTCGCATGGGCAGGCCTTCGGCTGGGGTCGCCGCCAGACGCCCCGGCGGCAGCGATGGCCGTGGGATGCAGCCGTTCTGACGAATCGCGCCCGACCGTCCGGCGCCTGCGGGCCAGGAAGGCCTTGCCCCAACCGCGCCAGGTTCCGACCATCGGGGCATCGGGGTCGCAGGGAAAGCGCGCGCGCCAGCCTTCGGGCAGGGCCAGTCCCAGCGCCTCGGCCCGGTCCAGCATCCAGACCAGCGGAATGTTGGCCAGCGGGCGCGCTGCCGCGAAATCGCCGATCTGTCCGCCGATGTCGCCATGCGCGCCGCGAAACCAGACCTGTTCGACATTGCCCTCCCAGCCCGGCGGGCAGTCCCACAGCACCGGTGCGAAGGCCAGCCGCGTCTCGTTCAGGGCAAGCGCTTGATAGCCATGGCGGATCGACGACCCAAGCTGGTGGCTGTGGAAGGCATGTCTGTCCGGCGTGAACATCCAGAAGAACGGCAGCCGCAGACCAAGCGCCTTCACCGTGTCCCAGACCCCTACCATCTCGACCGGGGCCTCTGCGTGGCAGAACTGCCGGACAAAGGCCTGGGTCGCCTGGCTGTCCGTCGAGTGTTCATAGTGCCGCCAGGCCAGCCGCACGGCGCGTTCGGTTGCGTGTTCACGCTTCAGCAGGCCGACGCGATCGATCACACCCGCCAGCGACCGCACCGCATAGGCCCCGCGCGAATAGCCGAACAGGAAGATGCGGTCGCCGTCGCGGTAGCCCGAGGCGAGCCAGCCATAGGCCCGCCGGATCTGCGGCGCGACACCGCGGCCTTCCAGCAGCGCCAGCCCGCGGAGCCAGCCTTCCCATTGCATCCCGGGCTCATAGTAGAGCCGCCGGCTGGCATGGGTGCCCATGTCCTGCAAAAGCCGGAACACCAGTCCCGGATTGGCCGCGCGCCCCGGGTCGAGCGAGGACATCGTGCCGTCGAGGATGACCACATGATCCACCCGCCCCCGCACGCGCCCTGGTTCCGGCACGGGTGCGGGTTCCACCGTCGGCTCGACGCCACGGCGGAAATAGCTGCGGATGCGGTCCAGAAGACGCACCGGCCTCTCCTTCCTGAACGCGGGTTCCCTGAGCCTGGCCGCCCGACCCTTTCCAAAACGCTAAGCGCCCAGCGGATTTTGTCCAGCCGGGCGCAGTCTTTTCACGTCACGGGTCACGGGATCGTCAGGCAGTCAGAGTTTCAGGCCAAGCACCGTCGCCATCTGCAATTCGCCGAACCCGTTGAAGCGGGTGTTGGTGACGGTCGAGTAAGAGCCCATCCCCTGCCAGATCACGAAATCGCCCTCGGCGAGGTCGTCGGGCAGCGGAATCTCTCCCGGCAGCCGGTCGACCGAATCGCAGGTCGGGCCAAAGACGATGCGCGGCACCGCTTCGCCCCGGCGCTTTTCTCCAGTCGGAGACAGGACCTCGATCCGGTCGATCACGCCGATCATGGGAAGTTCGGTGAGCGAGCCATAGACCCCGTCGTTCAGGAACACATGGGTTCCGTCGCGCAGCGCCTTGACCCGGGCCGCCAGGGCGAAGGCGTCGCCGCACAGCGCGCGGCCCGGTTCGCAGATCAGCGCCGGGCGGTCGACACCGAAGGCCTCGGTCGCAACGCGGTCGATCAGCGCGAAGGTTTCCTCCAGCTGCGGCACGACTCCGGCCATCCGATGGCTCGGGAATCCGCCGCCCACGTTCAGGCGCGCGATCCTGACACCCGCCGCCTTGGCGATCAGCGCCGCTTCGCGGATATAGGCCTCCCAGGCGTGCGGATCGGTGCATTGCGTGCCCGGATGGAAGGTGATCGAGGCGATATACCCACGTGCCGCCACCTCGCGCAGAAGCTCGGCCGCAAGCTCCTCGGTCGCGCCGAACTTGGCGCCGAAGTTGTAGGCGGCCCCCGCGACCGGCAGCTTGAAGCGGACGCTGATCTCGGTGCCCTGCACGGGGACCATCTCGACCAGCTTTGCCAGCTCCGACTTCGAGTCGACGCTGTAGGACTTCACACCGCGCTCGACCGCAAAGGCGATCTCGGCCCTTGCGCGGACCGGATTGTTGTAGTGGATCGCGGCATCGGGGGCGAGACGGCGGATCAGGTCGATCTCGAAGGGCGAGGCACAGTCAAAGCCGCGCACGCCCGCCGCCGCGAGATTCTCGACCATCGCCTCGCCGGGGTTCGACTTGACGGCATAGGTGACGAGACCCGGAAAGCCGTCGATGAAGCGGCGCGCGGCGGCTTGCGCGGCCGAGGGCGCAAAGAACAGGACCGGGTTTTCCGGCTGCTGCTTTTTCAGAAAATCAGTGGGGTTAGACCAGATCGTCTTCGAAAGTCCCATCGGCGTATTTCCCTTTGCCAACAAGACGCTTCGCCCTTCCCCGTGCAGCTTTGGGACCGGGCACCAGCGTGGTTTCAAGTGAACCAGGCCAGGTGCGTATGAGCCGCCCTTTTCCTGCAGTGAAGGATGCCGCATATGAGTTACAAACTCACCGAACAAAACCATATAAATGCGCGGTTTCGTCGTTATAATGACGAAAAAGGACGGCAGATTGCATGGACGAACTGGATCGCAACATCATCGGGCTGCTCTCCGCCGACGCGCGGGTTTCGGTGGCGACCCTCTCCCGCCGGTTGAAGGTCGCACGGTCGACGATCCAGGCCAGGCTGGAGCGGCTGGAGACCTCCGGCGTGATCGCCGGCTACACGCTGAAACTCGGCGAGGCCGCGCGGGAGGGGCGGCTCAGGGCCTCGGTTCTCTTGACGATCGAACCCCGGTCCCAGGCCGCCGTTCTGGCGCGGCTGAAGTCGATTGCCGAGATCGAACGGGTGTTCACCACGAGCGGTAGGTTCGACTTTCTGGTGCAGGTCGCCTGCCCGAACACCCAGGTGCTCGATTCGGTGCTGGACCAGATCGGCGCGATGACCGGGGTGCGGGCGTCGGAAAGCCTGATCCACTTGTCGACCAAGATCGACCGGGCGGTTTGATTGCGGTGCGTCGTAAGGTGGGGTTGAACCCCACCCTACATCCCCAATCCCCGGAACACCTTCGGCAGTTCCTCGGGCAGGTCCTCGGCGATCAGGCCGGGGCCGAAGGACAGCGCACATTCCACATGCAGCCAGGCCGCGGTGCAGGCGGCGTCGAAGGGGCTGACCCCCCGCGCCAGAAGGCCGGTGGTGAATCCGGCCAGAACATCGCCCGACCCGGCGGTCGCAAGCCAGGGTGCCGCGCGGTCGTAGTGGGCGGAGTTGATGGCGCATCGGCCCGTGGGGTCGGCGATCACCGTGTCGGGGCCTTTGAACAGGACCACGCAGCCCGCGCGCTTCGCCGCCTCCCGCGTGGCATCGACTTTGGAATAGGCAGGTCCCTTTGTGGCAGGGGCCGCCAGTTTCGCTGCGATGTCGGGGAAGAGGCGGGCGAACTCTCCGGCATGGGGGGTGAGGACGCAAGCCTCGTGCAGGGCGGCGAAGAGGTCGGGGGTTTGCGAGAGGATCGTGAGCGCGTCGGCGTCAAGAACCACCGACCGTACCCCCCTCCCCTCTCCCCTCCCCACCAGGGGGAGGGGAAGCGCTTCACCGTCACCCTTTGCGCGGGACGGCTGGCCTTCGCGGCTCCCCTCCCCCGCGTGGGGAGGGGATGGGGGTGGGGGGCTCCCCGGCGTCACACCCAGCGCCACCGCAACCAACTCCCTCGCCCGCGCGTCCAGCCCCAACCCCGGCCCCAGGCACAGCGCGTTGATCCGCGGGTCCGTCAGCGTCTCCTCCAGCGCCAGCCCATCCGCCACCCCGCGCAGCATCACCGCATCAAGCCGCGCGGCGTTCTCGGGGACCGCGTCCGGCGGACACCCCACCGTCACCACCCCCGCCCCGATCCGCAGCGCCCCCCGCGCCGTAAGCCGCGCCGCCCCGCCACGCCCGGAGGGGCCGGAGAGGATCAGGGCGTGGCCGTGGGAGTATTTGTGTTCGAGCCGTTTTCCCAGATCGCGGACCCGTGGCTGACACAGCGTCACAGCATCTGTGGAAGCCGTCAGTCCGATGTCGCAGACGCGCAGTTTGCCACAGAGATCGGGGCCCAGGTCCAGAACGTGTCCAAGTTTCATCGCGTGAAAAGTGACTGTAAGATCAGCGGCACCCGTGGGCGCGGCTGCCACACCCTCACCCATCCCTCGGAAATCCTCGGACTCCAGCGGGCGGCCACTGTCGCTGCAAAGTCCGCTCGGCAGATCAATCGCAACGTGAGCGACGCCCCACTTGCCTTTGGTCCAAAGCGACCGACGTTCCTCGTGCATTTCAAGCAGTGCAAGGCCGATCCCGGTTATGGGCCGCGAAAGCCCAGTGCCAAAGAGGGCGTCGACAACCAAGTCAGGCTTTTCTCCGTAGGTGGACCTGTTCGGGACCAGCGGCTTAACCTCCCCCATCCCCAGCCACCGCTCATAACTTACCCGCGCGGCCGGCGGCAGCCTTTCCGGGTCGCCGTAGAGGAAGACCTCCACCGCCCAGCCCCACTCCTTCAACAGCCGCGCGACGACAAACCCGTCGCCGCCGTTGTTGCCGGGGCCACACAGGACCACCGCCCGGTGCGAGGTGGCAGCCAGCTCCGGCCATTCCTCGAACACCGCCTCGACCACGCCCCGCCCGGCGCGTTCCATCAGCTCAAGGCCCGTGACCTCGCCACTGGCGATTGCCGCCTGTTCGATGGCCCGCATCTGCGCGGCGGTCAGGAGTTCGGTCATTCTTCGCCAGCCACAGTTTTCAAAATGCCCTCGACGCAGGCGAAATGCACAATTTTTAAGCAGCACCGGAGGATTCCCCCGGCAGCAACCCGCCCGGAAACCCTGTCACATTGCCCCCCCCGCGGGGAAGTGGTCAGAGGAGCGCAGACTGAACCGGGGGGAGTCGGCCCATGAAGAAGGTTGAGGCGATCATCAAGCCCTTCAAGCTGGATGAAGTGAAAGAGGCGCTTCAGGAAGCCGGGATCCAGGGCCTGTCCGTGACCGAGGTGAAGGGCTTCGGGCGCCAGAAGGGCCATACCGAGCTTTACCGTGGTGCCGAATATGTCGTGGACTTCCTGCCCAAGGTGAAGATCGAGGTCGTGCTGACCGACGACATGGTGGACACCGCCGTCGAGGCGATCATCGCGGCCGCGCGCACCGACAAGATCGGCGACGGCAAGATTTTCGTCACCGCCGTGGAACAAGCCGTCCGCATCCGCACCGGAGAAACCGGCGACGATGCTGTCTAAGCCTTCCAGCCCAAGAGTTTCGTCGAAAATTCTCGGGCTTGAACAGAACCGGGTCGCAAGACCCTTTCCATCAACCCCAACGCGAAAGGCAGTCAGATGAGCGCCGTTGCCAAGGCTCTGAAACTGATGAAGGACGAGGAAGTCGAATATGTCGACATCCGCTTTACCGACCCCAAGGGCAAGCTGCAGCATGTGACGCTGGTGGCCGACCTCGTGGACGAGGATTTCTTCGAGGAAGGCTTCATGTTCGACGGCTCGTCGATCGCGGGCTGGAAGTCGATCGACCAGTCCGACATGAAGCTGATCCCCGATCCGGCGTCGGTCTACATCGACCCGTTCTACGCCGAAAAGACCATGTGCGCGGCCTATTTCGGCCCCGAGGCCGAATTCTTCATCTTTGACGACGTCCGCTACTCCGTGACCCCCCGCAAGGTCTCTTACGAGATCGACGCCGAGGCGGCCGCCTGGAACACCGACACCGTGACCGAGGGCGGCAACTACGGCCACCGCGCGGGCCACAAGGGCGGCTATTTCCCGGTCAACCCGATCGACGAGGCCCAGGACATCCGGGGCGAGATGCTGTCCACGATGAAGCGGATGGGGATCAAGGTCGACAAGCACCACCACGAGGTCGCGACCTGCCAGCATGAACTTGGGATGATCTTCGGCGGTCTGGTCGAACAGGCCGACAACATCCAGAAATACAAATACGTGATCCACAACGTGGCCCACGCCTACGGCAAGACCGTGACCTTCATGCCGAAGCCGATGAAGGGCGACAACGGGTCCGGCATGCACGTCAACATGTCGATCTGGAAGGGCGGCAAGCCCCTCTTCGCGGGCGACAAGTATGCGGACCTGAGCCAGGAGGCGCTGTGGTTCATCGGCGGCATCCTGAAGCACGCCAAGGCGCTGAACGCGCTGACGAACCCCGGCACCAACAGCTACAAGCGCCTGATCCCCGGCTTCGAGGCCCCGGTCCTGCGCGCCTATTCGGCCCGCAACCGGTCGGGCTGCGTGCGGATCCCGTGGACCGAGTCGCCGAAAGCCAAGCGCGTCGAGGCCCGCTTCCCCGATCCGTCGGCGAACCCCTACCTGGCTTTCGCGGCGCTGCTGATGGCTGGTCTTGACGGCATCAAGAACAAAATCGACCCGGGTCCGGCTTCGGACAAGGACCTGTATGATCTGCCACCCGAGGAACTGGCCGAGATCCCGACCGTCTGCGGCAGCTTGCGGGAGGCGCTGGAAGAGCTGGAGAAGGACATGGACTTCCTCCTGGCGGGTGACGTGTTCGACCGCGACCAGCTGGAGGCCTACATGGCGCTGAAGTGGGAAGAAGTGTATGCCTACGAGCACACCCCCCACCCGGTCGAGTACCAGATGTACTACTCCTGCTGAGACCTTCGGGACAGTGATGGGAAAGGGCGCCTTCGGGCGCCCTTTTCGCTGCGCTGTCCACATGTGGACACTTGGCTGAGGCGCATGAAATCAAAGACTTGTCTGTGGGCATTGACCCCTGTGAAACCTTTGCCCGCAGCCGGTTGCGGGGCGTGGGGCGGCGAGGTAGTGTCGGGCGGACGCGATGAGGGAGCCGCCCGATGCGGTCAGACGATCCTTTCCGCAAGCGCCCGGACAAGGGCAAGCCGCAGATCTGGGCCTCGGGCGGGCAAAGGCCGCCTTTCGACGTCCGGGCGCTCGGGCGGGCCGGCCTCTATCTGGCGCGGACCGGCGTCGCGCCCCTGCAGGCCTGGGCCGCGCGCAAGGCTCGGCGGATGGCGATCAATGTCTGGAACGGCGCGGGGCGGATTCCGGCCGAACGGCTGGGCCGGGCCGCGCGCCTGGTGCCGTCGCATCTGCGGGTCGCAGGCTGGATCAAGACTGTCGGGGCGACACTTTCCCATGCCAGCGCCACGGCCGACCCGGATGTGAAACGCGGCAATGCGCTGGTGGCCGAGATTGCGCCGCACCTGTGGGTCCAGGCCGCGCCTGCCGTGCAAGAGCCAGTCGTGCCGGACACCGCCGCCCCGCCCCCGGACGCGGCGCCGGTGGTGCTGACCGAACCGGCAGCCGGGGACGATCCCCTGGCCTCGATCCGGGGCGATCTGTCCGGCACGCCCTTCCGCCCGGCGGAGCGGAAGGCGGCGGACCCGGCCACCGCGCCTGCCCCGCCCGGCCCGGTGGCCGAGGCCGCGATCCAGGTCTCGGGCTATCTGATCGGCTGGGCCTCGGTCGCCATCGCGCTGCCCTTCGGCCTGCTGCGGGCGCTGTGGCTGTGGCTGGGCGGGCGCGATCTGAAGACCATCGGGCAAGAGGACTGACCAGCCGCCGCAGGGCGGGGTGCCTGTCGGCTAAGGGTGCTGCCCCGTTCCTGGCCTTCCGTCGCGGGCGCGCAGAGCGCGCGGAGGCACCGGGGACGGTTGCGGCGGCTTACGCCCCTAACCCCCCCGACCCCTAACCCCCGCCCCCTAACTCCCGACCCCCAGCCCCGACCCCCAGCCCCGACCCACGGCCCCGACCCACGGCCCGCGAACCTGGAGAGCGACGTGCGGAACGGCGCAAGCGGCGCGCGCCTGCGATCATGCGAGCACCTGGCGCAGGAAGGCGACGATTTCTGCCCGAACCGCTCCGGTCTGGAACGCCTCGCCGCCATGACCGGCGCCCGGCACCAGCTTGTAGTCGATCACGGACTTGGGATCGGCGGCAAGCCAGGCGTCGCGCAGTCGCCTGGCCTGCAGGTCGGCGACCACGGAATCGGCATCGCCATGCCGGATCAGGATCGGCGGCATGGGTTCGCTGATCCGTTCCAGCCGGGCCAGCGGGCTTGCGGCGCGGGCCTTTTCGCGGTTCTCGCCGATGGCAAACCCGAGCAAGCTGCTTTCCGGGCTGGTGGCACCATCCGCCGGGCCGCGCGCCCGGGCGCGTCCCAGGGTTTTCAGGTCGGCGTCCAGCGTCGAGAAATCCATCGGTCCGTAGAGGCTGACCACGCCCTTCGGCGCCAGGCCGACCTCGATCAGGCTGAGCGACGTGTACACCGCAAGATAGGCCCCTGCGCCCTGCCCCATCAGCACCATGCGTGACGGGTCGAGCCCAAGCTCGGCCCCGTTCCTTTGCAGGTAGACGATCGCCGAAAGCGCATCGTCGCCTTGCGCGGGCCAGCGCGCCGCGACGGAGAGCCGGGTGTTGACGCGGACCACCGCGATCCCGGCCTCGGAAAGTTCCGGCCAGACGGTGATGTCGGCCTTGTCTCCGGTGGCAAAGTCGCCGTCATGGAACCAGACCAGGATCGGGGCGGCGGATGCGATGCCGGGCAAATTGATGTCCATTGCCTGACGGATGTCGGTGCCATAGCGGATCTCGACGCCGCCCTGGCCGCGCCAGCGCCACAGGAACACCCCGCCCGCCGCGGCGGCGACCCCGAGGCCAAGAAGGGAACGGCGGATCAGTCTGGGCATCTTGCGGTCTCCGTGCAATCCGGGCGATGTCGGCGCCGAGGGTGGTGGCGAAGCGGGCGCGCCTCTGGGCGGTCGACCGCCGCGGCAGGGCGGGCGTTCGGGCTTTCGCCCAGCGGATGCGCGAGGACCAGAGGGCGGCGGGTCAATGGACGGCCTCACGCAGGGCGGCAAGCTGGTCGGAGGTCACGGTCGAGGCCTCGACGACATAGGTGTGGATGGTGAAGACCACGGCCTCGGTCCGCGGCAGGCGCACAAGGCACTGACGTTCGCAGCGGATGAAGACGTGGTCGGTGGGTCGCGGACGCTTTTCGCCTTCGCGCCGGGGCTGGTGCAGGACGAAGTCGTCGTAGGTCAGGTAGTTCATCCGCCAGAGGGGTTGTCCGGGCCGGATCGCGTCGAACAGGCGCGCGACGCGTCGGGCCAGATCGGGGTCGTAGGCCGGAACGGGGTGGTGGATGCCGGTCAGGGGGCGGCCAAGCTTTTGGTCCAGCGACCAGCTGGCGGGAAAGCAGAGGATGGCACCCGTCAGGGCATATTCCGCGCCGGCGCGCTGCATCAGGCAGAGGTCTTCCTGCACCAGGCGGCCGAGGGTGAGAAGCGGGTTCGCCGGGTCGAGGGCGATGGCGATGCCGTCCGGGCGGGTGACTGCGCTGTCGGTGACGCTGAAGCCCGAGGTGCCGCGCAGCCAGTCCAGCGTCGCGCCATAGAGTTCGTCCGCAGCCAGGCGGGCTTTTGGCAAGAGCGCATGGACGGCGCCGGGCTGCTGCGCGATGAGACGGTCGCGCAGCGCCATTTGCGCGGCATAGGCCTCGTCGATGCGCAGCCAGTCGCGGCCCTCGACCGGCTGGATGCCGGGAAGGCGGCGGGTGCGCGCGTCGATCCACGGCAGATGCGGCAGGCGGTCCTGCAGGATCGGGTCGGCTTGCATCGGGTCGGCGTGCATCGGGTCGGCCATGGGCAGCGTTTGATCATGCGGCTCGGTCGGCTGCAACCAACACGTTTGCGACCAGTTGCGTCGCGGCTGACATAGGCGGGGCTTTGCCAAGCCGGGCAGTCTGGGAAAAACGGAGTGGCTCATGGACTACACCCGCGACCGCCGCAAGATCGACCCCACGCGCGGGGGGGTGCTGGGCGACGGCAGCCCGAACGACAACGACCGGGTCGAGATCGGGCCGACGCAACTGGCGTTCCGGGAATGGGCGGCGGCGGGTCTGGCGCTGCCGGACCTGGGCCGGATGCGGCACGACCGCTGGCGGCGGCTGGTCGCCGGGCTGGTGGCGCGGGACTATGGCGGCCTTCTGCTGTTCGATCCGCTGAACATCCGCTATGCGACCGACACCACCAACATGCAGCTGTGGAACACGCACAACCCGTTCCGGGCCTGCCTTCTGTGCGCCGACGGGCACATGGTGATGTGGGAATACAAGAATTCGCCCTTCCTCGTGACCTTCAACCCGTTGGTCAAGGAACTGCGCTCGGGGGCGACGTTCTTCTACAACTCCACCGGCGACCGGGGGGCGGAGGCGGCACGGGGCTTTGCGGCGCAGGTGGATGAGGTGATGCGGGCGCATGCGGGCACCAACCGGCGGCTGGCGGTGGACAAGATCATGGTCCACGGGCTGCGGGCGCTGGAAGGCGTGGGGTTCGTTGTCGAAGAAGGCGAGGCAGTGACCGAACGGGTCCGCGCCGTGAAGACGCCGGATGAAATCCTCGCGATGCGCTGCGCGCATCACGCCTGCGAGGCGGGGATTGCCGAGATGGAGGCCTTCGCGCGGGCCGAAGTGCCGAAGGGCGGGGTCAGCGAGGATGCGATCTGGGCGGAACTGCATGCCGCCAACATCCGGCGCGGCGGGGAATGGATCGAGACGCGGCTGCTGGCCTCGGGTCCCCGGACCAACCCGTGGTTTCAGGAATGCGGGCCAAGGCTGGTGCAGCCGGAGGAGATCCTGGCCTTCGACACCGACCTGATCGGGGCCTACGGGTTCTGCATCGACATCAGCCGGACCTGGTGGCTGGGCGACGCGCGGCCGTCCAACGCAATGGTCAGCGCGTTCCATCATGCGCTGGACCATATTGCCGACCACAAGGCGCGCCTGCGTCCAGGTGTCACCATCGAGGAGCTGGTGATGGGCGGGCATCAGCTGGCCCCGGAGTTCTGGGCGCAGAAATACAGTTGCAAGATGCACGGGGTCGGGCTTTGCGACGAATGGCCCTATGTCCACTACCCCGACGGCTGGATGCCGGGGGCGTTTGACGCGGCTCTGGAGCCGGGGATGGTGCTGTGCGTCGAGGCTCTGGTCAGCCCCGAGGGCGGCAGCTTCTCGATCAAGCTGGAAGATCAGGTGCTGATCACCGAAACGGGGTGCGAGACGCTGACGAGCTATCCGTTCGACCCACGGCTGATGGGCGAACGGTCGCTGTAGCGCCCGCCCGGCACATCCCCACCTCTCCCGATGAAGCGCAGCTCCGGCCTTTCGGGACCGGACCCCGAAGCCGGGCCCCGCCGCCTGCGCCGCGTGCCAGTCGCCGATGCGCGAAGGTCAGATCCCGACTTCGGCCAGCAGACCCAGATGGTCCGATCCGAAAGCCCCGCGCGGCGAGACCCGTCCCCCGCGGGGCGCGAAGACATGGTCGATCGGCAACCCGATCCGGCTTGACCAGCCGACGTAGCTGCCGAAGGTCGGTCCAGCCGGGCGGGTGCCGAGGATGCCGGAAAGCCGCTGGACGGAATTCGCCCAGCGCACCATGTTGAAATCCCCGGCAAGGATGGCCGGCCCCTGCAGCCGATCAAGGATCGGCAGTAGACGCTCGATCCGTTCGGCCTGGGGATACGGCCAGGGCCAGGGCAGATGCACCGAGACCAGCCAGACGCGGTCCTGGCCCTCATTGCCCGCGACGACCTGCAGCGCGGCAAGCCCCGGACCGCAGAAGGCGGTGCCCGGCACCGGGGTCAGCCGGGTCAGGATCGCGGTTCCGCCCACCCGCGGGCCGGGGCAGGTCTGCTGGTAGGGATAGAGGTCCCGCAGCGCGGCAAGCAGGGCGAGGTTCGGCACTGACACCTCTTGCAGGGTCACGATCTGGGCATTGGCGGCGCGCATGTCGGCTTCAAGCGCGGCAAGATCGGCGTTCCGGAACAGCATGTTCTTCTGGTAGACGGAATAGCTTCCGGGCAGACCGGGCCAGGAATAGGCCAGAAGCACCTGCCCCCCGGTCAGCAGCGCCAGAAGCATCGACACGAAAGCCGCCATCCTGAGGCCGGCGAAACTGGCGAAGACCGCGATCACCATGATGGCAGCCGCCGCGACCCCGCGCCCGACCGCCAGCGAGTCCCCGAAAGGATGCAGCCAGCCGAGATACCCCCCGGCCAGGGCTGTCACCGCAATCCCGAGGGCGACACCGATCACCAGTTGCCAGTTGCCGTTTTCGTCGTCCATTCCCGTCTCGTTCCGCCGCGCGTGGCCGCGGCCACCGGATCAAAGTGTCTCGTCGGCCGCCGGGTCTGGCAAGGGTGGTCTCCTGTCAGGCCCGGCGGTCAGCCGCACCATTCCTAACCCGATCACTGCGGCATAAATGCGTTGCGCCTTTGACAACAGTTCGGTTTCCGCCACCCCGGCACCGCGCGGGGCAGCGCGCGGATCGCGCAGGGGCCGCCGGTCGGTCCGTTCCCGAACCATCCGGGCGCGCGGCTCGGGGCGGCCCCGGCCGCGCGGCGCTTACCCCCCGGATCCTTGTGGCCCGAATCCTTGCGCCCCGGTGGTGCGCGGCGTAAGGCAGCGCGACATTTCCTGCCCTGAGGTCGTGATGATCCCGCGCTATTCCCGTCCCGAAATGGTGGCGATCTGGTCCCCCGAGTCCCGTTTCAGGATCTGGTTCGAGATCGAGGCCCATGCCTGCGACGCGCAGGCCGCGCTTGGCGTGATCCCGAAGGCCAATGCCGAGGCAGTGTGGCGGGCGAAGGACGTCACCTTCGATGTCGCCCGCATCGACGAGATCGAGGCGGTCACGAAGCATGACGTGATCGCGTTCCTCACCCATCTCGCCGAACATATCGGGGCGGATGACGCGCGGTTCGTGCATCAGGGGATGACCAGTTCCGATGTCCTCGACACCACGCTGAACATCCAGCTTGTCCGCGCCTCCGACCTTCTGCTCAAGGCGCTGGACCGCGTGCTGGCCGCGCTGAAGACCCGCGCCTATGAGCACAAGGACACCGTCCGCATCGGTCGCAGCCACGGCATCCATGCCGAGCCGACGACGCTGGGCCTGACCTTCGCGCGGTTCTACGCCGAGATGGCGCGCAACCGCGACCGGCTGGTGGCGGCACGGGCCGAGGTCGCGACCGGAGCGATTTCCGGTGCGGTCGGAACCTTCGCCAACATCGACCCGCGCGTCGAAGCGCATGTCTGCAAGATGCTGGGCCTTCGCCCCGAGCCGATCTCGACCCAGGTGATCCCGCGCGACCGGCATGCGATGTTCTTCGCGACGCTGGGCGTCGTCGCCAGCGGCATCGAGAACATCGCGACCGAGATCCGCCACATGCAGCGGACGGAGGTGCTGGAAGCGGAAGAATTCTTCTCCCCCGGGCAGAAGGGCTCGTCGGCCATGCCGCACAAGCGCAACCCGGTGCTCAGCGAGAACCTGACGGGCCTGGCGCGGCTGGTGCGGATGGCCGTTGTCCCGGCGCTGGAGAACGTGGCGCTTTGGCACGAGCGGGACATCAGCCATTCCTCGGTCGAGCGCATGATCGGCCCGGACGCGACGATCACACTGGATTTCGCGCTGCACCGGCTTGCCGGGCTGATCGAAAAGCTGGTGGTCTACCCGAAGAACATGCTGCGAAACATGAACAAGTTCAAAGGCCTGGTCATGTCGCAACGGGTGCTTCTGGCGCTGACGCAGGCGGGCGTCAGCCGCGAGGACAGCTATCGGCTGGTGCAAAGGAACGCGATGAAGGTCTGGGAGACGGGGGCGGATTTCAAGACCGAGCTTCTTGCCGACCCGGAGGTCACCGCAGCCCTGTCGCCCGCCGAGATCGAGGAAAAGTTCGACCTCGGCTACCACACCCGTCATGTCGACACGATCTTTGCCCGGGTGTTCGGCGGCTGATGCCGACCGCGTCGGCACCGGGTGCCGGGCGCGAAACCGGAGGTGTGCCGCCAGAGCGGCCTTCAGCGAGGGAAAAACCGACCCGCCGGGAGGCAGCCGTCAAGGTCCCGTTAACCCGGGGCTGCGAGGCTGTGCGGGACAGGAATCGATGAGGACCAGATGCCGCAGGACATGGTACCGCTGGCGCGGATCACCCCGGAGCGCCGGGTTGTGCAGGTCGCTCCACTGCCCCGCCGGGTTCTGACGCCCCGGCAGAAGGCAGCCGTGATCGTGCGCTATCTCTTGACCGAAGGCACCGCCCTGCCCTTGTCCTCGCTGCCCGAACACATGCAGGCCGCGCTGGCCGAACAGATGGGACAGATGCGGCTGGTCGACCGGTCGACCCTTGACGAGGTGGTGTCGGAGTTTCTGGCCGAACTCGAATCCGTGGGCCTCGCCTTTCCTGGCGGGATCGAAGGTGCCTTGTCGATGATGGACGGCCATATCTCACAATCCGCCGCCCAGCGACTGCGGCGCATGTCCTCGACCTCGTCGAAGATCGACCCCTGGGAACGCATCATGGCGCTGCCCCCGGACCGTCTGCTGCCGATCCTGGTGAACGAGGCGGTCGAGGTCGGCGCCGTGATGCTGTCGAAGCTGCCGGTCGGCAAGGCGGCGGAGCTTTTGGGGAAACTTCCCGGCGAACGGGCCCGCCGCGTGGCCTTTGCGGTGTCGCTGACCGGAAATGTCGATCCCGAGACCGTGCGCAGGATCGGGGCCGCCCTGCTGACCGAACTGGACAACCAGCCGCCCAAGGCCTTCGACATCGGGCCGGTCGAACGGGTGGGGGCGATCCTGAACGTCTCGCCCTCGCTGACCCGCGACGACGTGCTGCAAGGGCTGGAGGCCGAGGATGCCGTCTTCGCGGCCGAGGTCAGGAAGGCGATCTTCACCTTCGTCCACATCCCCGCTCGCCTCAACCCGCGCGACACGCCGAAGATCACCCGCCTTGTCGAACAGCCGCAACTGGTCACCGCACTTGCCGCCGCGATCGGCAAACCCGGGCTGGAAGAAGCGGCCGAGTTCATCCTGGCCAACATCTCGCAACGCCTGGCGCAGGGCCTGCGTGAGGAAATGGGCGCGCGGGGCCGCGTCAAGGAGAAAGACGCCGAAGAGGCGATGACCGCGATCATCGGCGCGATCCGCATGCTGGAGACATCGGGCGAAATCACCCTGATCCAGCCAGAGGAGGCGTGACGCCCAGTCATCGGCAGCCGGGACGGCCAGGCCACTCAGCGACCCGCGCCGCGGGAACCGCCGCGCCCGACCGGTGGCCGGGCAATCGGGACCCTGGCGCGGACGGTGCCCGAGGACCTCGTCTGCGTCCTCGTCGGCGGTAGGACCGGACCGCCCGGCGGGTCACCGAAGCATCGCAGCGCACGGGCCGGACAGGGCACACCGGGCTCGGGACGGGCCGGGGTCGGGACGGGCAGGCCGAGGTCGGGACGGGCCGGGTCCGGACGCGCTCAGGACCGGCCGGCCATGGTCAAGCAGCGATCAACAGGCCGCGACCGACGACGACTGGCCAGCGGCCGCACCTGCCGCGGTCCCGGCATGCCTGGCGCGGCAGGTCAGGCCCCGCCGGGCCGGATCGGCCGATCAGAACCGGTAATCGACCCGCAGGGCGATCTCGCTGTTCTCCAAGTCGAAACCGGTGTTGTCGTAATTTGTCTTGTTCTCGACCAAGTATTCCAGACCGACGGCGATCTTCGGCGTCACCGCATATTTCGCGCCGACACCATAGATCGTGACCGTGTCGGACAGCGGTGTCGTCTGGTCGACATCATATTTCGACAGGCCGACAAAGCCGTAGGGCATCAGCCGCCCCGCCCCGTAGCCACCGATCAGTTTCAGCCGGGTCGAGGTCCAGTCGCTTGCCGGGAAGGCGTCGTAGTCGCCCTTGGCATAGGCCAGTTCGCCCCCCGCCACCAGAGTGCCGAAGTCGCGCAGATAGCCTGCCTGCAGGCCAAAGCCGCCGGTCCCGTCGCTGGTCAGACCGCCGTCGTCGCTGAACGTGCCCGAAATCGCCGAGAGACCGGCGTAGAATCCGGTCCAGTCATGCCCGGCAGGGGCGGCGACCGCAGCGACGTCCGGTTCATCGGCCACGACGACCGGCCCACCTGCCTGAGCCATGCCGCCGGAAACCATCAGCGCGGCGGCCAGAACATACCTCATGATGCTACCTCCAATCAAAATCCTGAATGTGTCTATTTCATACACCGATTGCCGTCCTTTGGAAGGCCAGAAAACCTGACCTGTGCTGCGCCAGAGGGCACGCTCTCACTGCGTGTCGCTGCGGCCCGCCGCGGTGTTGAGCGGCAATCCCGGCGCTCTGATCGCCAAGCGCGGCCCGTCGCCGTCCGGCCCCGGCCCCTTGCGCGGTCTTCTCCTGGTGGGCGGTGCTGCATGACCACTGGCCCGACCGCTGGACGGTGATCGGTGCGCTTGTGATCGCGGCGGCTGGACTTTATGTCTGGCATCGCGAAAACCGGGCGTCGCGCGCGCCAAAGTCCTGAAGGCCCCGATGTCAACCGACGGCGATGACCGCCCCCCCCTGCCCCTCCAGGCTCGGCCGCCGTTCCGGTCTCGGTTCCGGTCTCCGTTCCGGCCCGATCATTTCCTGGTCAACCTTGGCGCGCGCGGGCTGATCGGGCTGGCGCTGGTGCTGCCCTATGGCTGGCGGGTGGGCTTTGTCGGCTGGCTCATGCGGCGGGTGATCGGACCTTTCGCGGGCTATGGCGCGCGCGCGCGCGAAAACCTGGCGCTGGTCTGGCCCGAACGGCCCGAGGCCGAGCGTCACGCGATCGCCGAGGCCGCGCTGGACAATGCCGGGCGGACCCTGATCGAGAACTATTCCACCCGCGCTTTTCTGGCCCGCGCGCAGGCGATAGAGCCCGAGGGCCCCGGCTATGCTGCCCTGACGGCCGCGCGCGCGGCGAAGCGGCCGGTGATCCTGGTCTCGGGCCATTTCGGCAATTACGAGGCGGCGCGCGCCGCGCTGGTGACGCGGGGGTTCGACATCGGCGGGCTGTATCGCAACCTGTCGAACCGCTATTTCAACGCGCATTATGTCGAGACCATGCAGGCTTTCGGAGGGCCGGTCTTTCCGCAGGGCCGGGCCGGAACCGCGGGCTTTGTCCGGCATCTGAAGGCGGGGGGACAGCTGGTGCTGCTGTTCGATCAGGATGTGCGGGGCGCGCCGGCCCTGCCCTTCCTTGGTCAGCCCGCGCGCACGGCGCTGTCCGCCGCCGAACTGGCGCTGCGGTTCGGGGCGGAGCTGATCCCGTTCTTTGCCACGCGGCAGCCGGACGGGCTGACCTTTCGCGTCACGCTGGACGCTCCGGTGCCGCCCGGCGACCCCGAGACGATGATGCGGGCGGTGACGCAGGCGCTGGAGGCGCGGGTGCTGGCCGATCCCGGACAGTGGTTCTGGATCCACCGGCGCTGGAAAGGCAGCGGCCAGGCCTGAGCCGGGCGGCCGGCCTGCCCCGATCTTCGGGCGTCAGTCGTCGACCTTGGTCGCGGCAAGGATTGCCGCCGGGCCTTCCTGCTGCAATATCACCGCGCCGGGATCTTCGCCTTCGAAGGGGGCCACGATCTCCAGGGGTTCGCGGCCCGACCAGTCTCCGAGCTTTTCCCATGAGGTCACGATATTGGTGTAGGTGATGGTCCTGCCGGCATTCTCGCCGCGCTCGATCGTCACCGTTTCCCTCGGCCGGTAGCGCACCAGCTGCACCTGGACAGATTCGGTCAACGCCGGATCCGCCACGGCCCGGATCACCACCCGGTTGCCCTCGCGCGTGACGGTCAGCCGCACGGCCTGGCCCGCCTCCATCTGCGCGCGCAGCCGGTCGGCGGTTTCTTCCGGGGCAAAACCCTCGATCCGGTCGACCCCGCCGATGATCAGCTGCGGCGTGTAGATCGTGCGCGATCCCACGGCCCGGGCATAGGCACGCTGACGGTCGGTGAACTTTTCTTGCGCGAACTTGTCCGCCCAGCCGATGTAATCCCAGTAATTGACATGCAGCGCCAGGGGCAGGATCTGCGGATTGGCCGCCAGCATCGCGGCGAACTCATCCGTCGGCGGACAGGACGAGCAGCCTTGCGAGGTGTAGAGCTCGACCACCACCACCGGTTCCGCCTGCACCTGTGCTGCTGCCAGCCAAAGCCCGCAAGCCGCGCTGACGAAATGTCGCATGTCGCCTGTCCTGATCCCTTATCCCCAGCCTGTTATAGAAAGCCCCGCCAACACGAGCCAATCAAGGTTTTGCGAGAGACCTGTCACATGCTGTAGGAAGGCCACAGGACGGGGCTGGATATTCGGCATACAATGGTATACAGAACCGTGACAGCCGCCTTTCCATCAGGGAGCCACTTCGATGACCGTCGCCGTCGGACATGATCTTTCCAAGACCCGCAAGACCCTGACCGTCGGAGGCCGGACGGTCGACTACTATTCGATTCCCGCCGCCGAGGCTGCCGGGCTGGGTGTGTTTTCGCGCCTTCCCGCCAGTCTCAAGGTGGTGCTGGAGAACATGCTGCGGTTCGAGGATGGCAAGACCGTCACCGTTGACGACATCCGGGCCTTCTCCACCTGGGGCAAGCAGGGCGGCAAGAACCCGATCGAGATCGCCTAAACCCGCTGGTCCCGGTCGACCTCGTCATCGACCATTCGGTCATGATCGACGAATTCGGCCACCCCCGCGCCTTCCAGATGAACGTCGACCGCGAGTATGAGCGGAACATGGAGCGTTATGTCTTCCTGAAGTGGGGCCAGAAGGCATTCGACAACTTCCGTGTCGTGCCCCCCGGCACCGGCATCTGCCACCAGGTGAACCTGGAATACCTGGCGCAGACCGTCTGGACCGACCGTGACCAGAACGGGGTCGAGGTCGCCTATCCCGACACCCTGGTCGGAACCGACAGCCACACCACGATGGTCAACGGCCTTGCGGTCCTTGGCTGGGGCGTCGGCGGGATCGAGGCCGAGGCGGCGATGCTGGGCCAGCCCGTCTCGATGCTGATCCCCGAGGTTGTCGGCTTCAAGCTGACCGGCGCGATGACGGAAGGCACCACGGCGACCGACCTTGTCCTCAAGGTCGTGCAGATGCTGCGCAAGCATGGTGTGGTGAACAAGTTCGTCGAGTTCTACGGTGACGGCCTCGACCGCCTGCCCCTGGCCGACCGCGCGACCATCGCCAACATGGCGCCGGAATACGGCGCCACCTGCGGCTTCTTCCCCGTAGACGCGGAAACCCTGCGCTATCTGCACATGACCGGCCGGGATGAGGGCCGCATCGCGCTGGTCGAGGCCTATGCGAAAGCCAACGGCATGTGGCGCGGCCCGGATTATGACCCGATCTACACCTCGACCCTGCATCTGGACATGGGCAGCGTCGTCCCCGCCATCTCCGGCCCGAAGCGCCCGCAGGACTTCCAGCCGCTGTCCGAGGCGGCCTCGAACTTCTACAAGACCGTCTGCGATTTCCGCGGCGTCGATGCCACCGCACCGGCGCGAGAGATGGCGTCCGAAGGTCCGAATCACACCGCGCCGGTCGATGCCCGCAAATCCGCCGTGGTGGCGGGCGAAGGTTACCCGTTGCGCGACGGCTCGGTGGTGATCGCCTCGATCACCTCCTGCACCAACACCTCGAACCCCTATGTGATGATCGGCGCGGGGCTGGTGGCGCGGAAGGCCCGCGCGCTGGGGCTGAACCGCAAGCCCTGGGTGAAGACCTCGCTTGCCCCCGGAAGCCAGGTGGTCAGCGAATATCTGAACGCCGCGGGCCTGCAGGAAGACCTCGACGCCGTGGGCTTCAACCTTGTCGGCTACGGCTGCACCACCTGCATCGGCAACTCCGGTCCCCTGGACCCTGCGATTTCCAAGGCGATCAACGAGGGCGATCTTGTCGCCGCCGCCGTGTTGTCGGGCAACCGCAACTTCGAGGGCCGGATTTCCCCCGACGTGCGCGCGAACTACCTCGCCTCGCCGCCGCTGGTCGTGGCCTATGCGCTGGCCGGGGACATGAACATCGACCTGACGACGGAACCCGCCAACCTCGACCTACATCCAGAACCCGCCCTACTTCCGGGGCATGTCGACCAGACCGGGCGTGATCCGCAACATCACCGGCGCCCGGGTGCTGGCGCTCTTGGGCGACATGATCACCACCGACCACATCAGCCCGGCAGGTTCATTCAAAGCTGCAACTCCGGCCGGCAAGTATCTGACGGAACGGCAGGTTCCGGTGTCCGAGTTCAACTCCTACGGTGCCCGGCGCGGCAACCACGAGGTGATGATGCGCGGCACTTTCGCCAACATCCGCATCAGGAACGAGATGCTGGCCAGTCCTGACGGAAGCGGCGTGGAAGGTGGTTACACCAGAGGCCCGGACGGCGCACAGACCTCGATCTATGACGCCGCGATGGCCTATCAGGCGCAAGGCACGCCTTTGGTGATCTTCGGTGGCATCGAATACGGCGCGGGTTCCTCGCGCGACTGGGCCGCCAAGGGCACCGCCCTTTTGGGCGTGAAGGCGGTGATCGCCGAGTCGTTCGAGCGGATCCACCGGTCGAACCTCGTCGGCATGGGCGTGATCCCGTTCGAATTCACCGGCGGCGAGACCCGCAAGACCCTTGGCCTCAAGGGCGACGAGGTGGTGTCGATAACCGGACTTGAGGGCGGCCTGAAACCGCTGAGCCTGGTGCCCTGCACCATCCGCCGCGCGGACGGGACCGAGAAGACCATCCAGATCAAGTGCCGGATCGATACCGCCATCGAGATCGAGTATGTCGAGAACGGCGGCGTGCTGCATTATGTGCTGCGGGATCTGGCAGCGTCCTGATTTCGGAAACCGATTGTTTCCGGTTAAGGCCCGGGCAGTGTCCGGGTCTTCACTTTTTGTTCTTGTCTTGTGCCACAAACTGGCAGGGTCATCAGCCAGAAGGCTTGCCCCATGTCGCACCGTTTTCCGCCGCTTCGCCCGCCGGTCGCAACCGGCAAGACGCGCTCTCGCAACCAGATCACGGCGGGCGTGACCCTGGCCGACGTGACGTTCCTTGCGGTGTTGGCCGGGATGATCGCCATCGCGCTGGTCTGACCCGGCCTGTCGCAGGTGCCGGACAATATCCCGCCGCGGGACCGGCGGCATCGCCTTGCCGCAAAACCTGCGCCAGACGGGATCGGCCAGCGGCGGGCGCAACCCGCAGGTATGCCGACGACGGCCGTCGGGGTGGTGACCTCTGGGCGTTTCCGTCGTCTTGCAGCGCGGCCCGTCCTGAGCGGGCAGTCAGCCTGCAGTCACCCTGCGCCCTGCAGCGCCTTCGCCAGTGCCGGCTTGAAACGGTTCTCGTAATCCGTCCCGACCAGCGGACCCTGAAAACGGAACAGAACCGTCCCGTCGCCGCCGATGATGAAGGTCTCGGGCGGGGCGGTGACCCCCCATTCCACCCGGTTCCGGCCGTTCGGATCGGTCGAGATCCCGATGTAGGGATTGCCAAGCTCTTCCAGATACCGCAGCGCATTCGCGTCGCGGTCCATCATGTTGATCCCGCCGATCCGGATCCCCTGCGCCGCCATGTCCATCAAGACCGGATGCTCGGCGCGGCAGGGCGGGCACCAGGAGGCCCAGAAGTTCACCACCGTGACCTTGCCGCTGCGCAGGTTGGCATCGGTCAGGGGCGCATAGCCCGGCAAGCTGGTCGTCGGCAGCACGGGGGCCTGCTTGCCAAGAAACACCGAGCGGAACTGGCCTTGTCCCTCACGATACATGCCGGTGTAGAACAGGGTTGCCAATCCGGCGAACAGCACAACCGGAATCATCAGCATCCATTTCAGCATCATTTGTCTCCAAGTCGCGCTTCTGCCTCGGCCAGCGCCCGCTTCATCCGCACCGATTGCCACAGCGTCAATCCCACCAGGCCCGCGATCAGTACCGCCGTGGCCGCATAGGACCCCAGGACCGCACCGGCGTATTTTCCCAGCTCGGGCATCATGCCACCCTCTCGCGCGCCAGAAGCGCCTTCAGCCGCCGCGACCGGATCTCGGTCCGGGTGCGCAGCAGGACCATGGTGAAGAACAACAGGATGAACCCCGCGATGGAGACGACAAGCGGCAGCCAGAAGACATCCGCGACGTTCTCCTGCTTGTCCAGCGAAAGCGACGCGCCCTGGTGCAGGCCCTGGTTCCAGAAGTTCACCGCATAGCGCGACAGCAGCGCGAAGACCGACCCGACAAGACAGAGGATCGAGGTCAGGTCGGCGGCGGTGTCTGGATCCTCGATCGCGGCCCAAAGGGCGATATAGCCGAGGTAGAACAGCGTCAGGATCAGGAACGAGGTCAGCCGCGGATCCCAGGCCCACCAGGTGCCCCACATCGGCTGCCCCCAGAGCGCGCCCGTCACGAGCGCGACGAGGGTGAAGGTCAGGCCGACGGGTGCCGCGGCCTTGGCGGCAAGCGCCGAGACATGGTGGCGGCGGATGATCCAGATGAGCGAGGTCACCAGCATCATGATCCAGGCGTTGATGGCCATCATCGCGGCGGGCACATGCAGATAGATGATCTTGACCGTCGAGCCCTGCCTGTAGTCGTCCGGGGTGAAGAAGAAGCCCCAGACCAGCCCGGTCGCCAGCAGCAGCACCGTCAGTCCGACCGTCCAGGGCAGCGCCCCGGCCGAAAGTGCCATGAACTTCTTCGGGTTCGCGTATTCCCAGATCGACATGGCCTTCGCCTATCCTGTTCCCGCTTTGCGCTCAACACACCATCGCGCGAGAGGCTCAGCGCAAATTGACGCGGATCGCGCTTGCCGCCGCGAAAGGCAGGAGGGCGGCCGCGCCAAGGCTGATCGCCGCGAGAAGCGCGAGCGGGGTCGCCAGCGCCATGCCACCGGTGCCGCGGCGCACGACCTCGGCCCCGAAGATCAGGGTCGGGACGTAGAGCGGCAGGACGAGGAGGCTGAGGAGCAGGCCACCCCGGCGCAGGCCCACCGTGACGGCCGCTCCGAAGGCGCCGATGACCGAAAGCGCGGGTGTGCCAAGAAACAGGCTGAGAACCAGCCAGCCATAGCCCCCCGGCGGCAGGTTCAGCAGCACCCCAAGGCCCGGCGCGATCAGCGTCAGGGGCAGGCCGGTGACCAGCCAGTGCGCACAGGCCTTGACGGCCACCACCGCCTCGAGCGGGATCGGCGCGGTTGCAAGAAGATCAAGCGAGCCATCCTCTTGATCCAGCGCGAAGATCCGGTCAAGCGAAAGAAGGCAGGCCAAAAGCGCACCGACCCAGAGGATGCCGGGGGCTATGCGGCCCAGCATGCCGCCCTCTGGCCCGACGCCAAGCGGAACCAGGACCGAGAGCAGGAAGAAGAAGGCCAGCCCCAACCCGAAGCCCCCGCCAGAGCGCAGCGCCAGCCGCAGGTCGCGAAGCAGCAGGGCCTTCATGCGAAGGCCTCGTCGAAGCCGCTGCTCTGGATCGCGCGCGCCCGGTGGGGGTCAAGGTCGAGGACGGCAGCCTCGGACAGGCCAAGATCGACATGGGTCGCGATGACGGCCAGCCCGCCTTTCGACACATGGTCGCGGACCACGTCGGCAAAAAGCGCGACCGATGCAAGGTCGAGGCTGACGGTCGGCTCGTCCAGAAGCCAGAGCGGACGGCCGGTCACCAGCAGGCGCGCAAGGCCCAGGCGGCGTTTCTGTCCGGCGGAAAGGTCGCCGGCCCGGCGTCGGGCAAGCGGCGTCAGGTCCATCGCGGCCAGCGCATGATCGCCGTCGGCCGGGCCGCCGTAGATCCGCGCCCAGAAGGCAAGGTTCTCGGCGACGGTCAGCGTCGATTTCAGCCCGTCGGCATGGGCGGCATAGGCGACGCTGTCGGGCGGCAGGTGATAGCTGCCCCCGGCGGGCGGTTGCAGGCCGGCCAAAGTGCGCAGCAGCGAGGTCTTGCCCGAGCCGTTCGGCCCGCGCAGGATCAGCGCCTGGCCCGGCAGGAGCCGGAAGCTCAGACCCTGCAGCAGGGTCACCCCACCGCGCGCGACCGCAAGACTGGACAGGCTGAGAAACATGAAGCAGGCCTAACCCATGTGGCGCGCAGCGAAAAGGGGATCGGTCGACGCAGCCTGCCCCCAGTCGCCCAGCAGCACGTTCCGCGTCACCACCTCGACGGGCCGTTCGCGGCTGATCAGGCCCGCGACCCATTCGCAGGAACCGGCGTTGAAGACCGCCCCCCGGCCCCGGCGGTAGTCCGCGATGCAGCCATTCCCCCGGCTGGCAAGGCCGACGGTTTCGGGCGTCACCGCGCCGTAGCGGGTGCGGGCAACCTCTTCCGCGTCCAGGGTGCCCACGAAGAAGTCCATGTCATGCGGGCCGGTGTGATGGGCAAGGGTCGTGGCAAGCGAAAGGCCGATGATGGTCAACTCGCCCTCCAGCCCGGTGCCTTCGGCGGGGTAAGGCAGGCCGTGGCGGGTTTCGTAGTCGATCCCGTCGACCTCGTAGCCGAAGATCTTCGAGGCCGCACCCAGGACATCGCCATATCCGAGACCCGTCCCCTTCAGTGCCCAATGGTCGGGGCGGTAGAGGGTGAAACCGCCCGCACCATGGGCGGCGCAGCGGCTCCACCCGGCATAGACGCCCATGCTGCCGGTCAGGCCCATGCTTGCGACTGCCGGGCGGCCGGCCCGGGGGTGATCCCAGAAGCTGGTCAGGCGGTCGGTCGCGCCAAGGGGATCCTCGGCCTCGGCGCGGGTCTTGTAGCAGGTCTGGGTGGTAAGGTCCGGCGACAGGCGCGTCTGCCAGTAAAAGTTGCCGGCAAAGCGGGCGAGCTGGCCACCCCGGTCGACCCATGCGTCCAGGTGGTCGCGCATTTCCCAGGTCCAGTATTCGTCGTGACCGACGATGACGGCACGGGGATAGGCATCCAGAAAGCGCGGATCGGCGTGAAGGTCGTGCTGGGTGTAGTGGTCGAGGGCGATGCCCTGCGCCTCGGCCCAAAGCGCGAAGGGGCGCTCGAAGGCGGGCCAGCCCGAGGAGGCGTATTTCTTCGAGATGCCGCGTTCGCGGGCGTAGTCCATGTGCGGATAGCGCGGCCGGGTCAGAAGCGGCGAGGCATGCGGGATGCGGGGGGCATCCTCGGGCCAGCGGACAAAGCCGGTGGCCCAGGGGCGCAGTAGGCTGACCTTGGCGGCAAAGTCCCCGCCCGAGGGGCCGGTCAGTCCCTGGTAGTGGTTCGACCCGCCCCAGTCGTTGTAGGCGCACCAGGTGCCGGTGGCGAGGATCATGGCAAGCCGTGCGACCGGCTGCGCCGGTTTCAGAACGAAGATCGCCTGCGAGCGATGGCCGTCAACCGCAAGGGTGACGGTATAGACGCCGGTTGGCCAATCCGGGGGGATCGCGGTCTCGAACGCGAGGGGCCAGGCGCAGCCCGTGACCGAGCAGTCTGGCGGCGTCGCGGCGAAGCGCGTCGCGATCGTGGTTTCCAGCACGGTCCGCGGGATCAGTCCGTCGCGCGCTATGGTCAGCCGCGCCTGGCTGGCGGAAGACATGGCGTGCAGCCGGAAGCTGTCGCCGGGCGCATAGGACAGGGCGGCGGTATAGCCCCAGACCTGCGGGCGCGACGGGTCGTCCGATGCGATCTCGTAATAGTGGCCGGTGACCGGGTCGCCATCGTCATGGGGGCCGGGAACGAAGAAGCCTTGCATGGGTGCCTCCCTTTCGGATTTCGGCAGCATCTTCGGGGCGACAGGCAAAGGCAACGGGCAACCGCGCCGGTTTCTGCTTGAAAACCCCCGGGTGCTATGCCCCTCTGCGGCGAAAACAGGGGGGTGTCATGCGGATTGGCGAGGTGTCGTTCTGGTATGCCGACATCGGGCTGCCCTACCGGCGCGCGGCGCTGGACGGGGACACCGGCGCCGATGTGGCGATCATCGGGGCGGGGTATACCGGGCTGTGGACGGCCTATTACCTCAAACAGGCGAACCCCGGTCTCGACGTGCTGGTGATCGAGAAGGACTTTGCGGGGTTCGGCGCCTCGGGGCGGAACGGCGGCTGGCTGACCGGGGGCTTTGCCTGGACACACCGGCGGTATCTCGAGACCTCGTCGGAAGCGGCCGTCCGTGCCATGGTCGCGGCGATGAACGGCACGGTGGACGAGGTGATCCGGGTGGCCGAGGCCGAGGGGATCGAGGCGGACATCCTGCGGACCGACGAGCTTGCCGTGGCCACGAAGCCTGCGCAGCTCGGGCGGATGCGGGCCGAGGTGGAACGGCGCCGGCACTGGGGCGAGGAGGGCCGGGTCTTCGAGATGGGCGCGGCCGATCTGGCCGCCCGGGTGCGGATCCCGGGCGCGCTGGGGGCCATGGTGGTGACGAACGTGGCGCGGATCCAGCCGGCAAAGCTGGTCCGCGGGCTGGCACGGGCGATCGAGCGGCTGGGGGTGCGGATCGTCGAGGGCACCACCGTCACCGGTCTTGCGCCTGGCGTCGTGACGACGGACCGCGGTCAGGTGCGGGCCCCGGTGATCCTGCGCTGCACCGAAGGCTTCACCGCGAAACTGCCGGGCCTGAAGCGCGATTGGCTGCCGATGAACTCGGCCCAGATCGCCACCGAGCCGCTGCCTGCGGAGACATGGCAGAAGATCGGCTGGCAGGGCCATGAAATCATAGCCGATTTCGCCAATTCCTATTGCTACTGCCAGCGGACGCGCGACGGCCGGATCACCGTGGGCGCGCGCGGGGTGCCGTATCGGTTCGGCTCGGCGCTTGACACGAATGGCGCGCCGGACGGCGAGACGATCCGGCGACTGACGGCGATCCTGCACCGGCATTTCCCGGCGGCCGCAGGTGCAAGGATCGACCACGCCTGGTGCGGTGTCCTGGGCGTGCCGCGCGACTGGTGCGCGACCGTCGGGCTGGATCCGGCCACCGGCCTTGGCTGGGCGGGGGGCTATGTCGGGGTCGGGGTGTCGACCGCCAATCTCGCGGGGCGGACGCTGGCCGATCTGGCACTCGGGCGCGACACCGACCTTGCGCATCTGCCCTGGGTCAACCGGAAGGTCCGGCCTTGGGAGCCCGAGCCGCTGCGCTGGCTGGGGGTGCGGGGAATGTATGCGCTGCTGAACGCCGCCGACCGGCGCGAGGACCGGCCGGACGCCGGGCCATCGCGACTGGCCAGCCTGGGCAACCGGCTGACCGGGCGCGGCTGAGCCGCCGCGTCGGAAGCAGTTGCACGGCGGACTGGCACATGACACAAACGGCGCAATCGAGGAGGACAGCATGACATTTCGCCGCCGTCAGGTGCTCGCACTGACGCTTGCCGCGCCGTTCGGGCTGGTGTTGAAACCCGCGCTGGCCGCAGGGCGCGCCGATGTCTCGCGCGAGGTGCTGCTGACCTGGCACAAGCTGATTCTCCAACTGGTTCGCCATACCGCGACCTATGTGCCCCCGGTCGCCGCCCGCGCCTTCGCCTATGTCGGGATCAGCGCGCACGAGGCGCTGGCGTCGGGCAATCCTGCCCTGCGCAGCCTGGCCGGACAGGTGACGGACCTGGCCCCCCCGCCCGCGCGCGGGCCGGGTGCCTACGACGAGCCCTGCGTGCTGCATGCCGCGCTGCAGGCGGCGGTGGGCGGGCTTTTTTCCAACACCGGACCGACCGGCCAGCGCGCGATGCAGGCCATGGGCCGAAAGATGGGCGCGCTGGCCAGTGCCGGGATCGACAGCGCGGCGGTGGACCGCAGCGTCGCGCATGGGCAGGCGGTGGCGCGGCACATCCTGGCCTGGGCCGACGCGGACGGCGGCGCGGTGATCGAGAACATGGGTTTCCCGCGCGACTACACGCCCGGCACGCGCGCGCAGGACTGGGTGCCGACAAGCCTGATCCGGCTGCAGCAGGCCCCCTTGCTGCCCGACTGGGGCAGCACGCGGACCTTCGTCATCCCCTCGGTCGCCGCGCTGGATGCCCCGCCCCACCCGGAGTATGACGAAGCACCGGGATCGGTCTTCCGTGGCTTTGCCGAGGAGGTCTACGACACCGGCCGCGGCCTGACGGACGAACAGAAGCTGATCGCCCGGTTCTGGTCGGACGATCCGATGCTGAGCCCGACCCCGGCGGGGCACTGGATTTCCATCGTGATGCAGATCGCGGATCGCGACGCGCTGCCGGTCGAAACCATCGCCGCGACGCTGGCCAAGCTGGGGATCGCGCAGGCGGATGCGTTCATCTCGTGCTGGTCGACAAAGTTCCGGTACAACCTTCTGCGCCCGGTGACCTATATCAAGCGGGTCATCGACCCAGACTGGGAGCCGTTGCTGATCACCCCGCCCTTCCCGGAATACACCTCGGGCCATTCGACGCAGTCGGGGGCGGCCTCGACCGTCCTGACGGCCGCTCTGGGCGACGGTTTCGCCTTCGAGGATGCCACGAATGTGGCCGAGGGCCTGCCGGTCCGCAGCTTTCCGTCTTTCGCGGCGGCAGCGGAAGAGGCGGCGGTTTCAAGGCTTTACGGCGGGATTCACTTCCGGTTCGGCAACGAGGCGGGGCTGACGCAGGGCCGGGCGGTGGGCGCCTATGCCGCCGCGCTGCAGACCGAAGCCTGATGCGCACCGTTTTCCTGTGGCTGTCCCTGACCGCTCCGGTCGTCGCCGAGCCGGTCATCCCGAGCTTTGGCGACGAGACCGCGACCGCAGGTCTGGCCACGGTCTATGCGGGGGAATGGGAATACATGGTCGGCGGCGGGGTTGCCACCTTCGACTGTTCCGGCGACGGCTTCCCGGAGGTGTTCCTGGCCGGGGGGGCCGGACCCTCGGCGCTGTATCTCAACCGCAGTGCCCGGGGTGGCGCGCTGGCCTTCGAGAAAACCGACGCCGTGGCGCTGGATGCGGTCCTGGGCGCCTATCCCCTGGACATCGACAGCGACGGGGTGATGGACCTCGTCGTGCTGCGCCAGGGCGAGAACCGGCTGCTGCGGGGTCTTGGCGACTGCCGGTTCGAGGCGGCGAACCAGCTCTGGGGATTTGACGGCGGCGACGCCTGGTCAAGCGCCTTCGCGGCGATCTGGGAGAAGGGGCAAAGCTGGCCGACACTCGCCATCGGCAACTACATCGACCGCAAGGAGGAAGCCTTCCCCTGGGGCTCCTGCACCGACAACTGGCTGCATCGCCCGGACGGAAACCGCTTTGCAGCGCCGATTGCGCTGACCCCGTCCTTCTGCGCGCTGTCGATGCTGTTCACCGACTGGAACCGCTCGGGCCGGCCCAGCCTGCGGGTCTCGAACGACCGGGAATACTACCAGGGCGGGCAAGAGCAGCTTTGGCGGCTGGAGCCCGGCCAGGCCCCTGCCCTGTATGGCGAACCGGACGGCTGGAAGCGCCTGCGCATCTGGGGGATGGGTATTGCCAGCGCGGATGTGACGCTGGACGGCTATCCCGACTATTTCCTGACCTCGATGGCCGACAACAAGCTGCAGGTGCTGAAGGATCCCGCCAGCGGCGTGCCGGACTACGCCGATCTTGCCTTCAAGGCAGGGGTCACGGCGTACAGACCCTATACCGGGGGCGACCAGAACCCCTCGACCGCCTGGCAGGCCGAGTTCGCCGATGTGAACAACGACGGCGTGCAGGATCTGTTCGTGGCCAAGGGCAATGTGGCGCAGATGCCGGACTTTGCCGCGAAGGATCCGAACAACCTGCTGCTGGGCGTGGGCGACGGGACCTTTGTCGAGGCCGGGGATCGCGCGGGCGTGGCAAGCATGGCCACCGGGCGTGGCGCGCAGGTGGTGGACCTGAACCTTGACGGCAAGCTGGACCTTGTGGTGCAGAACCGCTGGTCGGGGCCGGAGGTCTGGCGGCAGACGGGAGAGCTGCCGGGATCCTGGCTGCAGCTGCGGCTGCAGCAGGACGGCGCAAACCGGGATGCCATCGGCGCCGTTCTCGAGATCAAGCGCGGCGACAAGGTCGAGCGGCGGGAGATCACCTCCGGCGGCGGGCATCTTTCCGGCTCGGTCGGCTGGCTGCATGTCGGCCTTGGCGCGGCGGAGGCGGCAGACCTGCGGGTGATCTGGCCGGACGGGTCGGAAGGGGACTGGATGACGCTGCCGGCCCGCAGTTTCCAGATCCTGCGACCGGGTGCGCCTGCGCGGGCCTGGCAGCCCGGCTGATCGCCAGCCGAATCGCCCGGGTCCGGTGCGAATCGGACAGGGACCGCAACCCCTGATTGTTTCTGATCCCTATGATAATCGCCAGGGTCGCAAGCCTTGGCTGAATAGGGCAAGACAATGGCGCATCCTACTGGGATTGTTGCTGAAAATTCACAGTGCCTTGCGGCTGCCCGAACCCGGCTTCTGCCTGGTCACGCTTGAACAAATTGTGCCTTTTCAATATCTTGATCTGGCTGCGGTCGCATCCCCCCCTGGTTCGGGCAGACTCCGCGCCCGATGCCTGGTCATGCGCTTTTTTTCCTGACGCGAGAGAGGTTTGCGTCGGTCGCCGATCGGGGACTAGTATGCGAAGATGGATGTTCGCCGCGACAGAGTTGAGGCCGTCGCGGATTTACTCCGCTGAAAGTGTTGTCGTGCAGTGATGCGTGCAGCGACCGGTCGCAGGCACGTTTGATGGTGTGAGTGGCCTGACAGGCAGGTGTGACGTGACGCAGGGTCGAACGCAGATCAGCAATCAGCTCGAATCCGAGCTGGGCCGGGTTGACCCCGATGCCTTCGCCGATGACCTGAAGCCGGGCACCGAGCTTTTGGGCGGGCACTACACGATCATCGGGTTTCTGAACAGCGGCGGCTTCGGGATCACCTATCTGGCCAAGGACAGCCTGAACCGGACCGTGGTGATCAAGGAATGCTTTCCCAATGCGCTGTGCCGCCGGTCGACCAGCCTGGTCCGTGCCCGGTCGCGCAAGCATCAGGATGATTTCCGCGGTTTCGTCGAAAGCTTTGTCGCCGAGGCGAAAAGCCTGGCGCGGCTGGTGCATCCGAACATCGTCGGCGTGCATCAGGTGTTCGAGGACAACGACACCGCCTACATGGCGATCGACTTCATCGACGGGCGCGACCTGCACGACATCCTGGATTCCACAGATCAGGCCTTCACG
>NCDY01000050.1:0-28715 GCA_002280405.1 Rhodobacterales bacterium 32-66-9
GACATCGACGAGGTCGTGCTCGTGGGCGGGATGACCCGCATGCCGCGCGTGGTCGAGGAAGTGACCAAGTTCTTCGGCAAGGAACCCCACAAGGGCGTGAACCCCGATGAAGTCGTGGCCCTTGGCGCGGCGATCCAGGCCGGCGTGCTGCAGGGCGACGTCAAGGACGTGGTCCTCTTGGACGTGACCCCGCTGTCGCTGGGCATCGAGACGCTGGGCGGCGTCTTCACCCGCCTGATCGACCGCAATACGACGATCCCGACCAAGAAATCCCAGGTCTTCTCGACCGCCGAGGACAACCAGAACGCGGTGACGATCCGCGTGTTCCAGGGCGAACGCGAGATGGCCGCCGACAACAAGATGCTGGGCCAGTTCAACCTGGAACAGATCCCGCCCGCTCCGCGTGGCGTGCCGCAGATCGAGGTGACCTTCGACATCGACGCCAACGGCATCGTGTCGGTGAAAGCCAAGGACAAGGGCACCAACAAGGAGCAGGCGATCACCATCCAGGCCTCTGGCGGGTTGTCGGATGACGAGATCGAAAAGATGGTCCGCGACGCCGAGGCGAATGCCGAAGCCGACAAGGAACGCCGCGAGCTGGTGGAGACGAGGAACCAGGGCGAATCGCTCCTGCACTCCACCCGGAAGTCGCTGGCCGAACATGGCGACAAGGTCGACCCCTCGACCGTCGAGGCGATCGAGCTGGCGATGGGCCCCCTGGAAGATGCGCTGAAAGGCGAGGATGCCGGCAAGATCAAGAGCGGCATCCAGAACCTGACCGAGGCCGCGATGAAGCTGGGCGAAGCGATCTACAAGGCCAGCCAGGCCGAGGGTGGCGACAAGGACGACGAGCCGCGGCCGGTTGACGACGATGACATCGTCGATGCCGACTTCGAGGACCTGGGCAACAACAAGCGGAAGTAAGCCGCGGGAATCGGGAAAAGGGGCGGTCTGGCAACGGACCGCCCCTCACCGGTTCCATATGGGGGTTTTGCCGTGGCAAAGCGTGACTATTACGAGGTTCTCGGGGCAAAGAAGGGCGCTTCGGCGGAAGAGCTGAAAAAGGCTTACCGGGCGAAGGCGAAAGAGCTTCACCCCGATAGGAATTCCGACAATCCGCAGGCCGAGGCCCAGTTCAAGGAAGTGAACGAGGCCTACGAGATCCTGAAGGACGACCAGAAGAAGGCGGCCTACGACCGCTTTGGGCATGCGGCCTTTGAAGGCGGCATGGGCGGTGGTGCGCGTCCGGGTGCCTACGGGCAGCAGGGCGATTTCGCCAGCGCGTTCTCGGACGTGTTCGAGGACCTGTTCGGCGATTTCATGGGACGTGGGGGCGGGGGCGGTGCGGGCCGGTCACGGGCGCAGCGCGGGTCCGACCTGCGTTACAACCTGCGCGTCTCGCTGGAAGAGGCCTATACCGGCGTCCAGAAGACGATCTCGGTGCCGACGTCGGTCACCTGTGACACCTGCCATGGGTCGGGGGCGGAAGGCGGGGCCGAGCCCGTCACCTGCCCGACCTGCAACGGCATGGGCAAGGTCCGGGCGCAGCAGGGCTTTTTCACCATCGAACGCACTTGCCACCAGTGCAATGGCATGGGCCAGATCATCAAGAACCCCTGCCGCACCTGCGGCGGCCAGGGCCGGATCCAGCGCGAGAAGTCGCTGTCGGTCAACATCCCGCAGGGGGTGGATACGGGCACGCGGATCCGGCTCGCCGGTGAGGGCGAGGCCGGTCTCCGCGGCGGGCCGGATGGCGATCTCTACATCTTCATCGAGGTGAAGGAGCATGCCTTGTTCCAGCGCGACGGCGTGCATCTCTTCTGCCGGGTGCCGGTCTCGATGCCGACGGCGGCGCTGGGCGGCGAGATCGAGGTGCCGACGATCGACGGCGGCAAGGCCCGGGTCAAGGTCCCGGCAGGGGCGCAGTCGGGCAAGCAGATGCGGCTCCGGATGAAGGGGATGCCCGCGCTGCGGTCGTCGAACACCGGGGACATGGTGATCGAGCTGGCGGTTGAAACGCCGGTGAACCTGACCGCGCGGCAGCGCGAGTTGCTGCGCGAATTCGAGAAGCTGAGCGAGGAGAACAACCCGGAAGGCTCGTCGTTCTTTTCCAAGGTGAAAAGCTTCTGGGACGGGATGAGGGGCTAAGCCTGTCGTAGGGTGGGGTTCAAACCCACCTTACGATGCACCGTTAACTCTTCCTCAACCATGACCCGGCAATCCTTGCGCCATGGTCATGTCGTTCAACGAACCCTTCCTGCCTCTTGTCGCCGCCGAGCCTTCGGACGAGGCCGAACCGCAGGCGCTGACCGGGCGGCTGCCCTCCTACATCGCCGACCACCGGCAGCGGCTGCGCGACCGTTTCCTGCAGGGCGGTGGTGCGGCACTGCCGGACTACGAGCTTCTGGAACTGGTCCTGTTCCGGGCGATCCCCCGTCAGGACGTCAAGCCCCTCGCGCGGCTCCTGCTCGACACTTTCGGCGATTTCAACCGGGTCATCACGGCCTCTGCTGCCCGGCTGCAAATGGTCAAGGGCGCGGGTCCGGCGGTGGTGCTGGAGCTGAAACTGGTCGAGGCCGCCGCGCAGCGGATGATGCGCGCCCGGGTGCTGCAGAAACCGGTCCTGTCATCGTGGGACGCGCTTCTGGACCACTGCCATACCTCCATGGCGCACCGCGAAACCGAACAGTTCCGCGTCCTTTACCTTGACCGCAAGAACGTGCTGATCGCGGATGAAGAGCAGGCCCGGGGCACGGTCGACCACGTCCCGGTCTACCCGCGCGAGATCGTCAAGCGGGCGCTGGAGCTGAACGCCTCCGCTCTGATCCTTGTCCACAACCATCCCTCGGGCGACCCGACTCCGTCGGACGCCGACCTGTCGATGACCCGGCAGGTCAAGGATGCCTGCGAGGCGCTGGGCCTGACGCTCCACGATCACCTGATCATCGGCAAAAGCCGTGAGTTGAGCTTTCGCTCACAGGGCTACCTTTAGCTCACGCCTTGCGCTACGCATGACTGACGCAGGAAGCGTCAATCATGCAGCAGGTATACCGTGGTCGCCCGTCATTCGACAAAACCGGCTCCCACTTTTGTCGGACAGGCTCCGGGCAGGAACGCATGAACGAGTTCGACCTTGTGATCTTCGATTGCGACGGCGTGCTGATCGACAGCGAGATCATCAGCGCCCGGATGCTGGTGGCCGAACTGGCCCGGCTGGGGCTGCAGATCGACCTGTCCTATGTCGAACGCCATTTCCTGGGGCGCAGTTATCCCGTGGTTATGGACACGATCCGGCGCGAATTCGGGCTGGACCTGCCCGACGCTTTCGAGGCGCAATACCGCGAGGCACTGCTCGCCGCATTTCGGCAAGACCTCAGGGTCGTCCCGCATGTCCCCGAGGTGCTGGCCGCGATGGGTGTGCCGTTCTGCGTGGCCACCTCGTCCAGTCCGCGCCGGGCCGAAATGTCGCTGGCCCTCGTCGGGCTCAGCGGGCGCGTGGCCGGGCGGCTTTTCACCTCGACCATGGTGGCGCGGGGAAAGCCGGCACCGGACCTGTTTCTTCATGCCGCGGCACGGATGGGTGCGGCTCCGGCGCGCACTCTGGTGATCGAGGACACTCTGACCGGCATCCGCGCCGGTCTGGCCGCCGGAATGACGGTCTGGCGCTTTGTCGGTGGCAGCCACCTCGGGCCGGATACCCCCCTGGAACCCGAGGATGCCCGCCCGCATCGCAGGCTTGTGGCGTTTTCCCAATTCTTCCAGATTGCCCCGACCTTGAAGCAGGATCCCCAGACCGCATGAGCGTTGAGCCAAGCCTCCAGGACGAAGCTGCCCGCGCGGGCTGGCTCTATTATGTCGCGGGCATGACCCAGGATCAGATCGCGACCGAGCTTGGCGTCAGCCGCCAGCGGGCACAGCGGCTGGTCAGCCGGGCCATGACCGAGGGTCTGATCCATGTGCGCCTGAACCACCAGATCGGCGCCTGCCTTGACCTTGAAGCCGCGCTGACCGACCGTTTTCACCTGACGCGCTGCCGCGTGGCACCGTCGCTGGGTGCCGGAGTCGATCCCGCCAGGGCCATTGCGCCCGCTGCCGCCGCTGAGCTCGAGCGCGTGCTGCGCGCGACCGAACCCCTGGTGATCGCCTTCGGTACCGGGCGGGCGCTGCGGGCGATGGCCGAGCAGTTCACCTTTGCCGAGCCGGTCAAGCACCGCATCGTCTCGCTGCTGGGCAACATCGCGCCGGATGGGTCGGCGACGCTGTATGACGTGATCAGCCGGATCGCCGAGAAGCTGAAGGCGACCTATTACCCGATGCCGGTCCCGGTGATTTCCGACACACCCGAGGAACGCGAGTTCTTCATGCACCTGCGCCCCGTTCGGACCGTCTTCAACCTGGCGCGGCAGGCGGACGTGACCTTTGTCGGCGTCGGGCAGATGGGACCGGATGCACCGCTGGCGCTGGACGGCTTCGTCACCCCCGAGACCCTGCGCGAACTGCAGGCGCAGGGATCGGTGGGCGAGATCGGCAGCTGGGTCTTCGACGCCGACGGCCGCTATATCGATTCGCCGCGCAACGCGCTGGTGGGCGGGGTCCGGGTCGAACCAGGCCAGACCCAGCCGGTGATAGCGGTTGCCGCGGGGCGGGCCAAGGTGCCCGCGATCCGGGCGGCGCTGACCGGCCGGATCATCAATGGCCTTGTCACCGATGAAAACACGGCCGCGGCCCTTTTGCAGGCCGGTTGAGCGGGCGGGTTCCTTCGCAGGTGCGGCGTAAGTAGGCACTTGACGACTCTGGCCAAGGTATGAATAAATGCTCATTAGGCGATGATTTGCTCATTTCGCCAATCCAGGGAGGATTACGATGACAGTGACTTTCCGCGCCCTTCTCGGGGCGTCGGTTGCGTTTACCCTTGCGGGTGCTGCGCTGGCCGAAACCACCATCACCGTCGCGACCGTCAACAACGGCGACATGGTCCGCATGCAGGGCCTGATGGACGACTTCAACGCCAAATACCCCGACATCAAGGTCGAGTGGGTGACGCTGGAAGAGAACGTCCTGCGCCAGAACGTGACGACCGATATCGCAACTGGCGGCGGTCAGTATGACGTGATCACCATCGGCACCTACGAGGTTCCGATCTGGGGCAAGCAGGGCTGGCTGGCCAGCCTCAACGACCTGCCGGCCGACTATGACGTGAACGACCTTCTGCCGGCGATCCGCGGCGGTCTGACCGTGGACGGCAACCTTTACGCTTCGCCGTTCTACGGTGAATCCTCGATGGTGATGTACCGCAAGGACCTGATGGAAGCCGCCAGGATGACCATGCCCGACGCGCCGACCTGGGCCGACATCGAAGCCGCCGCCAAGGCGATGACCAACCGCGACGCCGGGATCAACGGTATCTGCCTGCGCGGCAAGGCCGGCTGGGGCGAGAACATGGCCTTCCTGACCGCCATGTCGAACTCGTTCGGTGCGCGCTGGTTCGACGAAAACTGGGTTCCCCAGTTCGACCAGCCCGAGTGGAAGGCGACGCTCGACTTCTATCTGAACCTGATGACCAACTATGGTCCTCCGGGCGCGTCCAACAACGGCTTCAACGAGAACCTGACGCTGTTCCAGCAGGGCAAGTGCGGCATGTGGATCGACGCCACCGTGGCGGCCTCCTTCGTGACCAACCCGAAGGATTCGACGGTTGCCGACAAGGTGGGCTTCGCCCTGGCACCCGACAATGGCCTGGGCAAGCGCGGCAACTGGCTCTGGGCGTGGTCGCTGGCGATCCCGGCCTCCAGCCAGAAGCAGGAAGCCGCCAAGACCTTCATCAACTGGGCGACCAACAAGGACTACCTGGCCCTTGTCGCGTCCAAGGAAGGCTGGGCCAACGTGCCTCCGGGAACCAGGACCTCGCTTTATGCGAACCCGGAATACGCCAAGGTGCCCTTCGCAAAGATGACCATCGACAGCATCAACTCGGCCGACCCGAACAAGCCGACGGTCAAGCCGGTCCCCTATGTCGGCGTCCAGTTCGTCGCGATCCCTGAGTTCCAGGGTCTTGGCACCAGCGTGGGCGAAATCTTCTCGGCGGCGCTGGCCGGCCAGAAGACGGCCGACGTGGCGCTGGGCGAAGCACAGTCCCTGGTGACCGACGAGATGAAGGCCGCCGGCTACATCAAGTAAGACCCCCGGGGGCCCCCCAGAGACCCCCGGTTTACCCCGGCTTGCGGCACCGATACGGTCCGCAAGCCGACCCCCTGCCGCCGAAACTCTGTTAGTCTGCCTGCGTCGGTCCTTTTGCCGCGCCCCTTCTGCATCCCTGCGGAGACCTGCCGATGTCCACACAATCCAGCCGCCTTGCCGCCCGGATGATGGTCGCCCCGTCGGTCATCCTGCTGTTGATCTGGATGGTCGTGCCGCTGGCGATGACGCTTTACTATTCCTTCCGCTTCTACCGGCTTTTGTCACCGGACCGCACCGGCTGGGTCGGGTTCACCAACTACCTCTGGTTCTTCAACTCGCCGGATTTCTGGCTGGCGCTGTGGAACACGCTGGCGCTGGTCGGCGGCGTGCTGGTCATCACCGTTGTCCTCGGCATTCTGATCGCCTTGCTGATTGACCAGCCCGTCAAGGGCCAGGGTTTCCTGCGAATCCTGGTCATCGCCCCCTTCTTCGTGATGCCCCCGGTGGCGGCCTCGATCTGGGAGAACCTGTTCATGCACCCGCAGAACGGGCTGTTCTCGGCGGTGGCTCGCGGCGTCGGGATGCAGCCGATCCTGTTTCTCGAGCAATATCCGATGTGGTCGGTCATCGGCATCGTCAGTTGGGAATGGCTGCCGTTCGCGACGCTGATCCTGCTGACCGCGCTGCAGTCGCTGTCCTCCGAGCAACTCGAAGCCGCCGAGATGGACGGGGCCGGCGCGTTCAGCCGCTTCCGCCACATCATCCTGCCGCACATGACGCGGGACCACGCTCCCATACATGATCTTCAAGCAGGCGATCGCCGCCAAGGACATCGGGCGGGCGGCGGCGGGTGGGATCATCGCGGTGATCCTGGCCAACATCGTCGCCTACTTCCTGATGCGCGGCCTGGGCCGGAACCTGGAGAGCTGACATGGCCCGTGCCCTTTCCCCCCGCCGAATGCTCCTCACCACCGCTGCCGCCTGGGGCGTCGCGCTGGTCATCTTCTTCCCCGTCCTCTGGATGATCCTGACCAGCTTCAAGACCGAGCCCTCGGCCGTCGCCATGCCGCCGCAGCTTCTGTCCGCCGACTGGACGCTGGAAAACTACGCCGAGGTCTGGGCCCGGTCGGATTATCCCCGCTTCTTCTGGAACTCGGTGGTGATCTCGGTCGGCTCCACCCTTCTTGGTCTGGCGGTCGCCGTCCCCGCCGCCTGGGCCATGGCCTTCGTGCCGGGGCGCAAGACCAAGGACCTCTTGATGTGGATGCTGTCGACCAAGATGATGCCTGCCGTCGCGGTGATGATCCCGCTCTATCTCCTGTTCCAGCGGATGGGGCTGATCTACACCAACATCGGCATGGTCCTGGCTCTCATGCTGATTAACCTGCCGATCATCATCTGGATGCTCTACACCTATTTCAAGGAAATCCCCGGCGAAATCCTCGAGGCGGCGCGGATGGACGGCGCGGGCCTGTGGAGCGAGATCGCCTATGTCCTGACGCCGATGGCGCTGCCCGGCATCGCCTCGACCATGCTTCTCAACATCATCCTGGCCTGGAACGAGGCGTTCTGGACCATCGTCCTGACGACCACCAAGGCGGCCCCCCTGTCGGCCTTCATCGCCTCGTTCTCGGCGCCGCAGGGCCTGTTCTACGCGAAACTTTCGGCGGCTTCGGCCATGGCCATCCTGCCGATCCTGATCCTTGGCTGGTTCAGGGGCTGACCTTCGGCGCGGTGAAGTGAGGTGACATGGGCAAGATCCAACTGACATCGGTCCGCAAGAGCTTTGGCGAGGTCGACGTCATCCCCGGCATCGACCTGACCATCGAAAACGGCGAATTCGTCGTCTTCGTCGGTCCGTCCGGCTGCGGGAAATCCACGCTGCTGCGCCTGATCGCGGGGCTGGAGGATACCACCTCGGGCGTGATCGACATCGACGGCAAGGACGCGACGAACCTGCCGCCGGCGAAACGCGGCCTGGCGATGGTGTTCCAAAGCTATGCGCTCTACCCGCACATGACGGTGCGCAAGAACATCGCCTTTCCGCTGAAGATGGCCGGATTCGACCATGCGGAACAGGACCGCCGGGTGGAACGCGCCGCCAAGGTGCTGAACCTCACGAACTACCTCGACCGCCGCCCTGGCCAGCTTTCGGGCGGTCAGCGCCAGCGCGTCGCCATCGGCCGCGCCATCGTGCGCGAACCGGCGGCGTTCCTGTTCGACGAACCCCTGTCGAACCTGGATGCGGCCCTGCGCGTCGGGATGCGGCAGGAAATCTCCGAACTGCACCAGAGCCTCAAGACCACGATGATCTACGTCACCCACGACCAGGTCGAGGCGATGACCATGGCCGACAAGATCGTCGTGCTGAACGCCGGCCGGATCGAGCAGGTCGGTGCGCCCCTGGAATTGTACAACCACCCGCGCAACCTTTTTGTCGCAGGCTTCATCGGCAGTCCGAAGATGAACCTGATCGAAGGCGCCGAGGCCGCCAAGCACGATGCCCACACCATCGGCGTCCGGCCCGAGCATATCGCCGTCGGTGCCGGCGCGTGGGAGGGCGTGGTCGGTCTGTCGGAACATCTGGGGTCCGACAGTTTCCTCAAGGTCGCGGTCGAGGGCATCGGCACCCTGACCGTCCGCGCCCCGGGCGAAGTTCAGGCCCGCCCCGGAGACCGGGTCCGGCTGGCGCCGACCGGGAAAATTCACCGTTTTGACGCGAATGGGCTGGCACTATGAGATTGCAGGGCAAGACGGCACTGATCACCGGCGGGGCGCGGGGCATCGGCCTGGCCTTTGTCGAGTCCTTTCTCCGGGAAGGCGCGCGGGTGGCGATAGCCGATGTGGGCGGGGCACAGGCGGCGGCGGCCCGGCTGGGCGACCGGACCATCGGCATCGCGATGGATGTGACCAACCAGGCCTCGATCGACACGGGGGTGAAGGCGGCGGCGGAGTGGGGCGGGGGGATCGACATCCTCTTGAACAACGCCGCGGTTTTCGATCTGGCACCGATCGTCGACATCACCCGGGCAAGTTACGACAGGGTCTTTGCCGTGAACGTCGCGGGGACCCTGTTCCCGTTGCAGGCGGTGGCAAAGCAGATGATCGCGCAAGGTCGCGGCGGCAAGATCATCAACATGGCCAGCCAGGCCGGTCGCCGGGGCGAGGCGCTTGTCGGGGTCTACTGCGCCTCGAAGGCTGCCGTGATCAGCCTGACGCAGTCCGCGGGCCTCGACCTCATCCGGCACAAGATCAACGTGAACGGCATCGCGCCGGGCGTGGTGGACACGCCGATGTGGGACGCGGTGGATGCGCTTTTCGCGAAATACGAGAACAAACCCCTTGGCCAGAAGAAGCGCGAGGTGGGCGCGGCGGTGCCCTATGGCCGCATGGGCCGCCCGGAAGACATGACCGGCACCGCCGTCTTCCTCGCCTCGTCCGAGGCCGATTACATTGTCGCCCAGACGTTCAACGTCGACGGCGGAAACTGGATGAGCTGACCGATGACCGTGCAACTGCCCGCCCCCCGCCTTCCAGCCTACGACCGCAGCAGGCTCACCCCCGGCATTGTCCATATCGGCCTTGGGAACTTTCACCGCGCGCACATGGCTGTCTATCTGGATGACCTTTTCGCGCTGGGCGAGGGGCATGACTGGGCAATCCTCGGGGCAGGGGTGCGCGAGGGCGATGCCCGGATGCGCGAGGCACTGACGGCGCAGGACTGCCTCTCCACCGTCATCGAGCTTGACCCCAAAGGCAAATCCGCCCGCCGGATCGGCAGCATGATCGACTTTCTCCCGGTGGAACCCGACAACGCCGCCCTGATCGCGGCGATGAGTCGCCCGGAAATCCGCATCGTCAGCCTGACCGTCACCGAGGGCGGCTATTTCATCAACCCGGCAACGGGGGCATTCGATCCCTCGCATCCCGAGATCATCGCGGACGCCCGTGATCCGCACCGAACGGCCTTCGGGGCAATCATTGCCGCCTTGAAGCGCCGGAAAGCGGCGGGGGTGACGCCGTTCACGGTGATGTCCTGCGACAACCTTCCGGGCAACGGCCAGGTGACGAAAGCCGCCGTCGTGGGCCTTGCGCGGCTGTCGGATCCCGCGCTGGCGGACTGGATCGCCGCCAGTGTCGCCTTCCCGAACGGCATGGTGGACCGGATCACGCCCGCCACCGGCCCGCGCGAACGGGCGATGGCAGCGGCCTTCGGCCTTGGCGACGATCCGGTTCCGGTGACCTGCGAGCCCTTCCGGCAATGGGTGCTGGAGGACCACTTCCCCGCCGGCCGTCCGGCCTTCGACAAGGTGGGTGTCACCCTGACCCCGCATGTCCACAATTTCGAGATGATGAAGATCCGCATCCTGAACGGCGGCCACGCGACCATCGCCTATCCCGGCGGGCTGATGGACATCGAGTACGTGCATGAGGCGATGGCGAACCCCTTGATCAGAGGACTTCTGGACAAGGTCGAGGTCCACGAGATCATTCCCTATATTCCGCCGGTCCCGGATACCAACCTTGGCGACTACTACCGCCTGATCGTGGAACGGTTCTCGAACCCCGAGGTCGCGGATACCGAGCGTCGGCTCTGTCTGGACGGATCGAACCGGCAGCCCAAGTTCATCGTGCCCTCGATCCGCGATGCGCTGGCGGCAGGGGGCGAGGTCGAGGGGCTGGCCCTGGTGTCGGCGCTCTGGTGTCGGTATTGCCACGGGACGACCGACAGCGGCACGCCGATCCCGCCGAACGACCCGGACTGGGAGACGCTGGTCGCAAGGTCGAAGGCCGCCAGGGCGCGCCCGGCAGCCTGGCTGGAGATGACCACAATCTACGGCGACCTTGGCCAGAACCCGAAGTTCGCGGGGATGTTCGAACGGCATCTGACCCGGTTGTGGGCCAAAGGCACGCGGCAGACCCTGGCGGACTACCTCGCGTAAGGCGGGGGTGCTCCGGCTTCGGCCGATGCAAGGTCCTGCACCACTTGACCTGCCGGATCAGCCGGCGACTGATCGCCGTCGTGGCCACGGGGTCCATCGGCTGGACTGTGACCTTGGCCGGAACCACAGGGCTTCGGGGCCCGCGATGCGGGCGGTGTGATCGGCGTCCGGTGCAACACCATTGCCCGCCAATGCGGACCTTACTTCGGCGGGGGGCGCGTCAGGGGCGCGCCAAGGTTCTTCAACAGCAGAATGTCGCCGGCGGTCCCGCAGAGCGGAACCGCGACCGATCGCTCGGCGACCTTGGTGACGCCGGCGGCAGTCTGGACCGTCTCCAGCCGCAAGGTCCGGCCGCACGAGGCCGGGGTAATCCGCAGCTCGCCCGTCAGTGCGGCTTGCCCAAGTCCCTTGCCCGGCACCGAATAGACCCGGGCCATGAGCGGGTATTGCACATCGGGCGACCCAAGCGACATGACGCGCGGATCGGAACCACCGATGACGGGCGGGGTGCCGATCAGGACCTTGTCTCCATCGGTGACGCGAAGCTCGACCTCGGCCGGCGATTCCCACATGATCGCATAGCGGGAATATCCGGCGACCTCCGGCACGGCGACCCGGCCCATGACCAGCCGCGAATCAGCCAGGTATAGCGCGACCGTCGCGTCGGGTCTCAGCGCCGGGAACAGGATCGTGGCCGTACCGTCGGACCGGGTTCGCGCCGCGAAGGACAGGCCCGAGTGGCGCACGACAATGCGTTCGTCCCGGTTGCAAGGTGCTGACAGCGCCAGATGGATCATCGCGCCGGCCACTGCCGTCAGTTGCATCGTCGGGCGACATTGGTCGCCCCGCACAGCCGGAGTGGTTCCCGCGACCGGGGTGATCCCGACAAGGTTGCCCAGGCCATCGCCGGGCGTTTTGCTCAGCGAGGCGGACACCGGCACGGCGCTGACGCGCGACATCGCAGCCGGCCCGGGGCCCGCCCCTGCGTCCTGCGACTCAGCCTGCAGCAGCGACTGCTGCGCCCCTTTTCCCTTCAGACTTTCAGCCGTATGCGCAGCCGCAACCGCAACCGCAACGGCAGCGAAAATCCGCAGAGCCTTTTTTCCCCAAAGCATGGCAGTGCCCCGGTACGAGAATCGCACCGTTCACGCCTAGGGGCCAATCGGGGCGGAGAAATGGCATTATTGGGGTCGGCTTACGATGCGCTTGAAAAAGGCCACAAAAACGCCGCGTCAGCCCACGCGGCGCCCGGATTGCCAAGGCTTGGCTGCCTCAGACGATGCGGCCGTGGCAATGCTTGAATTTCTCGCCCGAGCCGCAGGGACAGGCGTCATTGCGGCCCGGATTGCCCCAGGTCGAGGGGTCGGCCTCGTCAAAGCCCGCTGCGCGCGTCGCGGCAACCGCCGCCGGGGCCGCTGCCAGAACCCCTGCCGCCGGGGCCGGGGCGGCTGCGGCCTCGATCACCTTCGGGGCTTGCGCTTCGGCCTGCTGGGCCAGCATCTGCCGCATCATCGCTTCCTGCTCTTCCCGGGTTACCGGGCGGATGCGGGACAGTTGCTGCGTGGTCTGCTCGCGCAGCGAATTCAACAGGCCCTCGAACAGCTGGAACGCCTCGGTCTTGTATTCGTTCAGCGGGTCGCGCTGCGCGTAACCGCGGAAGTTCACCACCGACCGCAGATGTTCCAGGCGCAGAAGATGCTCGCGCCACTTCGCATCGATGGCCTGCAGCAAGACCTGCTTTTCGATGGTCTGCATCGTGGATTCGCCGAAAGCCTCGGTCTTGTCGGCCATCAGCTTGTCAGAGGCCGCGGCGATGCGCTCGCAGATGCCGCTCTGGTCGACACCTTCCTCGGCGGCCCAGTCGGCAATCGGCAGATCGAGGTTCAGCATCTCCTTGCAGGCGGCGGCCAGGCCGTCGGTGTCCCAGCTGTCGGGATAGGACTTCGGCGGCAAGTTCAGATCGACCAGATCCTCGATCACCTGATGGCGCATGTCGGCCGCGACATCGGCGACGTGGTCGGCCTGCATGATCTCCATCCGCTGGCTGAAGATCGCCTTGCGCTGGTCGTTCATCACGTCGTCGAACTTCAGAAGCTGCTTGCGGATGTCGAAGTTGCGGCCCTCGACCTTGGCCTGTGCCTTTTCCAGGCTCTTGTTGACCCAGGGGTGGACGATGGATTCGCCTTCCTGCATTCCCAGCGTCGACAGGATCTTGTCCAGCCGCTCCGACCCGAAGATCCGCATCAGGTCGTCTTCGAGGGACAGGAAAAAGGCCGACCGCCCCGGGTCGCCCTGACGGCCCGAGCGGCCGCGGAGCTGGTTGTCGATCCGGCGGCTTTCGTGGCGTTCGGTGCCCAGGACGAACAGGCCCCCGGCGGCCTTCACGGCCTCTTCCTCGCCGACATGCTCGGCCTCGATCCGGGCGCGGATCGCGACGTGATCGCCGGTCGGATCGGCGGCGATGGCCTCCATCACCTTGAACTCGACATTGCCGCCCAGCTTGATGTCGGTGCCCCGGCCCGCCATGTTGGTGGCGATGGTCACCGACCCCAGCTTGCCCGCGTCGGCGACGATCTTGGCTTCCTGTTCATGCTGCCGCGCGTTCAGCACGCTGTGCGGAATGCCCGCCTCTTTCAGAAGGGCGGAAAGCTGCTCTGACTTCTCGATGGACGTGGTGCCGACCAGGATCGGCTGGCCCTTTTCATGCGCTTCCCTGATCGCCTTCAGGATCCCGTCATACTTCTCGCGCGCCGAGCGGAACACCTGGTCGTGCTCGTCCTGCCGGGCGACGGGACGGTTCGTCGGAACCTCGACCACGCCCAGACCGTAGATTTCGCGAAACTCCTCGGCCTCGGTCGCGGCGGTGCCGGTCATGCCGCCCAGCTTTTCATACAGGCGGAAGTAGTTCTGGAACGTCACGCTGGCGTAGGTCACGTTCTCGGGCTTGATCTGCACGCCTTCCTTGGCCTCGATGGCCTGGTGCAGCCCGTCGGACAGCCGCCGCCCCTTCATCATCCGCCCGGTGAATTCGTCGATCAGCATCACCTCGCCGTCACGGACGATGTATTGCTGGTCCTTGAAGAACAGCTTGTGCGCCCGCAGCGCCTGGTTGACGTGATGCACGATCGACGTGCTTTCCGCCGCATAGAGGCTCTGCCCCTCTGGCAGGATCCCCGCCTGGCGCAGCAGATCCTCGATGGCATCGTTCCCCTCTTCCGTCAGGGTCACGTTACGCGCCTTTTCGTCCAGCTTGTAATGTTCCTCGGTCAGCCCCGGGATCACCGCATCCACCGCCTGATACAAGGGGCTGCGATCCTGGCTCGGCCCCGAGATGATCAAGGGCGTCCGCGCCTCGTCGATCAGGATCGAGTCCACCTCGTCGACGATGGCATAGTAGTGCCCGCGCTGCGCCATTTCCTCCAGCGAGGCCTTCATGTTGTCGCGCAGATAGTCGAAGCCAAGTTCGTTGTTCGTGGCATAGGTGATGTCGGCGCGGTAGGCCGCGATCTTTTCGGCATCCGGCTGGTGCGAATAGACCACCCCCGTCGTCATCCCCAAGGCGCCGTAGACCTTGCCCATCCACTCCGCATCGCGCTTCGCCAGATAGTCGTTCACCGTGACGACATGCACGCCCCTGCCGGTCAAAGCGTTGAGGTATGCGGCAAAGGTCGCGACCAGCGTCTTGCCCTCACCCGTCTTCATCTCCGAGATGTTGCCCTGGTGCAGGAACATCCCGCCCTTCAGCTGCACGTCGAAGGCCCTGAGGCCCAGCGCGCGCCGCGCGGCTTCCCGGCAGTTGGCAAAGGCCTCCGGCAGAATGCTGTCCAGACTTTCGCCGCCCTCCTGCACCCGCTTCTGGAATGCGCGCGTCTTTTCGATGATCCCCTCGTCCGTCAGCGCCTGAAACTCCGGCTCCAGCGCGTTGATCTCGGCCACCACCGGGCGGACGGACTTTACCTTGCGGTCGTTCGGCGTGCCGAACATCTTCCGCGCAATCGATCCCAGACCCAGCATGTTTTCTCCCGAAGGGCAGCTTCTGACAGCATCGTGTGGCCCTTGGACTTGCCCGGCCCTCGCGCCTTCCCTAGAAGGACCAAAGCATGACCGGACCGCCCCGTTCCACGCGACTGTCGCGATGTAAGGGGAAGGCCCGGGATAGTCAACTTAAGCAGGCGCGGCGCGCCGATCAGGAGATGGTGAAAATGAAGAAACGTTCGGGCTTCTGGTCTGCGTTCGTGCTGGCAGTCGCTATGGGCGCTCCGGTGCTCGCACAGCAAGAAACCTCCGACACCGTGGTCGCGACCGTCAACGGCAGCAAGATCACGCTTGGCCAGATGATCGCCCTTCGCGAGACACTGCCGCAGCAATACCAGCAACTTCCCGACGATGTCCTGTTCAAGGGCATCTACGAGCAGCTGATCCAGCAGGAACTCCTCGCCCAGTCGGTCAAGGATCTGTCGCCGCGCGCGCTTGCAACCATCGACAACGACAAGCGCGGCCTGATCTCGGGTATCGCCATCGAGGCCATCGCCAAGCAGGCCGTGACCGAAGAAGCCCTGCAAGCCGCCTATGATGCCCGGTTCAAGGACGCGAAGCCGCAGACCGAATACAACGCCGCGCATATCCTGGTGGCCACGCAGGAAGAGGCCGACAAGCTGAAGGCCGAACTTGCGGCCGGCGCAGACTTTGCCGAGCTTGCCAAAGCCAATTCAACCGACACCGGATCGGGCGCGAACGGCGGCGATCTGGGCTGGTTCGGCCTTGGGACGATGGTCAAGCCTTTCGAGGATGCCGTGGTCGCGGCCAAGGTCGGCGAGGTCACCGGCCCGGTGAAAAGCGAATTCGGCTACCATCTGATCCTGGTCAAGGAAACCCGCATCGCCGACAAGCCGACGCTGGAGCAGTTGCGCGCAGAACTGGCCGCCGAGATTGAAAAGAAGGCAATCAACGCGCAGCTCGAAGAGCTGACCAAGGGCGCGACAGTCACCCGCGACGGCGAAGGCCTTGATCCGGCACTCCTGAAGAACGCGACGCTCATCGACTGATCTTCTGCAATCCCGGGGGGGTATGGCATGGCAAGGACCGACTGGAAGGCCGAGGCGAAGTCGCTGAAGAAGAAGGTCCGCAAGCTGAAGGACAGTCTCACCGCCGCTGCAGCCCCGGTTGCCGAAGCTGTGGGCGAGGCGGTCGGCGATGTCCTCACGGCAGCACGGAAGGCGCTGAAGCCGGTTTCGCCGCTGGCTCCGGCCAGCTTCCCGGTGCTGCCCGCGATCAAGGGGGCGGAATTTGCCGCGGTCGAAGCCGGGGTCCGCTATCAGAACCGCAAGGACGTGATGCTGGTCCGCTTGTGCCCCGGCACCACGATGGCGGGGGTCTTCACCCGGTCTTCCACCCGCTCGGCCTGCGTGCGCGACTGTCAGGCCAAGCTCGCGGCGAGGGTGCCCGCCGATGCCGGGGCGGCGATCATCGTGAACTCGGGCAATTCCAATGCCTTCACCGGCGCTGTCGGCGACAGGGCAGTGACCGCTGTCACCGGCGCCGTGGCCGAGGCGCTTGGCATTCCCGCGTCCCGCGTCTTTTCGTCGTCAACCGGGGTGATCGGCGAGCCGCTGCCCTTCGAGAAGATCACCGCCAGGGTTCCCGACCTGGTCGCCGCGCTGACCGAAGAGGCCGTGGAAATGGCCGCCCGCGCCATCATGACCACCGACACTTTCCCCAAAGGTGCCGCCGCCACGGTGCAGGGCGAGGGCGGCGTGATCCGGATCTCGGGCATCGCCAAGGGGTCCGGCATGATCGCCCCCGACATGGCGACGATGCTGGTCTATATCTTCACCGACGCCAGGATCGGCGCGAACCAGTTGCAGAAGATGGTCGCGCGCAACGTGGGCGCGACCTTCAACTCCATCACCGTCGACAGCGATACCTCCACCTCGGACACGCTTCTCATCGCGGCGACCGGCCAGTCCAGCGCCGCCGAGCTGAAGGGCCCGACGCTGAAGGCCTTCGAGACCGCACTGCACGGCGTCATGCGCGACCTTGCGCTGCAGGTGGTTCGCGATGGCGAGGGCGCGACCAAACTGGTCGAGGTCCGCGTCACGGGTGCAGCCTCCGACGAGGACGCGGCCAGGGTCGCCTTCGCCATCGCCAATTCGCCCTTGGTGAAGACCGCCGTCGCCGGGCAGGATCCGAACTGGGGCCGCATAGTCGCTGCAGTCGGCAAGTCAGGCGCGCAGGCGGATCGCGACCGTCTGACCATCCGCTTCGGCGAGATTCTGGTCGCGCGGAACGGCTGGCGGAACCCCGACTACAGGGAAACGGACGGCGCGGCCTACATGCAGCGCCAGGAACTGGTCTTCGGCGTCGATCTTGGCCTTGGCAGGTCGAAGCGGTCGGTCTGGACCTGCGACCTGTCAGCGCGCTACGTCGAGATCAACGCCGACTACCGCTCCTGATTTGCCCATTTCCGAAATACTCCACTGGGGGTCCGGGGGGTGTGAAACCCCCCGGGGGTCCCGGCAAGGACCAGATATGAAGATCGTCCTCGTCTCCGCCGTCGCCCTGATCGACCCCGATGGCCGCATCCTTCTGGCCCAGCGCCCGGAAGGCAAGTCCCTCGCGGGCCTCTGGGAATTCCCCGGCGGCAAGGTCGAACCCGGCGAGACGCCAGAGGCCGCGCTGATCCGCGAGTTGAAGGAAGAACTGGACATCGACACCTGGGCTTCGTGCCTCGCGCCCTTGACCTTCGCGAGCCACAGTTACGCCGACTTCCACCTGCTGATGCCGCTTTATGCCTGCCGCCGCTGGCAGGGCACCGTCCGGGCAACCGAGGGCCAGAACCTCGCCTGGGTCGCGCCAAACCGCCTGCGCGACTACCCGATGCCCCCCGCCGACCTGCCGCTGATCCCCATCCTGCGCGACTGGCTGTAAACGAAAACGACGGACCCAAGGGCCCGGCGCATTTCTCAGGTTTTCCCGACCGCTCGCAGCCAAACCGCTGAAAGGATTGGCGGCAAAGCAGGCGCCACGCGTGGTGACCCTGGTCATGCCAGCGTGCGCTGGATTTCCTCACGTTCGAAGATCTCGATGACATCGCCTTGACGGATGTCGTCGTAGTTCTCGAAGGCCATGCCGCATTCCTGGCCCGAGATGACTTCCTTCACCTCGTCCTTGAACCGCTTCAGCGTCTTCAGCGTGCCCTCGTGGATCACCACGTCGTCCCGCAGAAGGCGAACCCCCGCCGATCGCCGCGCCACGCCCTCGGTGACGAGGCAACCTGCGACCTTGCCGACGTTCGACACCTTGAAGACCTCCAGGATCTTCGCGTAGCCGATGAAGGTTTCGCGCACCTCGGCCTTGAGAAGGCCCGAGGCGGCGGCCTTGATGTCGTCGACCAGGTCGTAGATGATCGAGTAGTAGCGGATCTCGACCCCCTTCTGCGTCGCCGAAGCCCGCGCCGTCGCATTGGCGCGGACGTTGAAGCCGATGATCGGGGCCTTCGATGCCTCGGCGAGGGCCACGTCGGTATCGGTGATCGCCCCGACGCCGGAATGCAGCACGCGGACGCGGACCTCGTCGTTGCCGATCTTTTCCATCGCCTGGACGATGGCCTCGGCAGAGCCCTGGACGTCGGCCTTGATCAGGATCGGCAGTTCCGCGACCGACTGGTCGGCCTTGGCCTTGGCCATCAGCTGCTCCAGCGTGGTCGCTGCGCCCGCCGCCGCCCGCTTGTCCTTGGCGGTCTTGATCCGGTAATCCGCGATCTCGCGGGCTTGCGCCTCGGTCTCGACCACGTTCAGCGTGTCACCGGCGGACGGTGTGCCGGACAGGCCCAGCACCTCGACCGGAACCGAAGGCCCGGCCTCGGCGATGGTCTCGCCCTGGTCGTTGATCAGCGCGCGGACTTTGCCCCACTGCTCGCCCACGACGAAGATGTCGCCCTTGCGCAGCGTGCCGTTCTGCACCAGAACCGTCGCGACCGGACCCCGGCCGACGTCCAGCTTGGCTTCGATCACCGCACCCTGCGCGGCCCGGGCCGGGTTTGCCCGCAGTTCCAGCACCTCGGCCTGCAGTGAAATGGCTTCCAGGAGATCGTCAAGCCCGAGGCCTGTCTTGGCCGACACCTCGACATCCTGCACGTCGCCGGACATGGCTTCGACCACCACTTCGTGCTGCAGAAGGTCGGTGCGGACCTTGGTCGGGTTCGCCTCATGCTTGTCGATCTTGTTGATCGCCACGATCATCGGCACGCGGGCGGCCTTGGCGTGGTTGATCGCCTCGACCGTTTGCGGCATCACGGCGTCATCGGCCGCGACCACCAGCACCACGATGTCCGTCACCTGCGCCCCGCGCGACCGCATCGAGGTAAAGGCGGCGTGGCCCGGCGTGTCAAGGAAGGTGACAAGCTGCCCGTTGGGCGTCTTCACCTGATAGGCCCCGATGTGCTGGGTGATCCCGCCCGCTTCGCCCGAAACCACATTGGCCTTGCGGATCGCATCCAGCAGCGAGGTCTTGCCGTGGTCAACGTGGCCCATGATCGTGACGATCGGCGGACGGGTCAGCAGGTCTTCGGACTTGTCCTTGACCGTGTCGATGACCTGTTCGACGTCGGCGTCCGAAACCCGGACGGCCTTGTGGCCGAATTCCTCGATCACCAGTTCCGCGGTGTCGGCGTCGATGGCCTGGTTCATCGTGACCATCATGCCCATCTTCATGAGCGACTTCACGACATCGGCAGCGCGCTCCGCCATCCGGTTCGCAAGTTCCGAGACCACGATGGTTTCCGGCAGCTGCACGTCGCGCACCTGTTTTTCCGGCTTGGCTGCAAAGCCCATCGCCTTCTGGCGGGCCTTCTCCTGCTTGCGCTTGATCGCGGCCATGCTGCGCTGGCGGCCACCTTCGTCCGAGATCGCATCCGACAGTGTCAGCTTGCCCGAGCGGCGACCCTCGTCGCCCGCGCCGCGCTTGGCACCGCGGTCGGCACGGTCGTCCTTCTCGCGGTCGGTCTTGCGGGGCGAGAGACCGGGCTTGGCCGAAGCCGGCCCACGGGCATCGTCACCCGCTGCCGGAGCAGCGGGGACGGCGCGATCCGCCGGCTTGGCGCTGGCCGGAGGCGGTGTGGTCGACCGGGCGCGCGTGCCCAGAACATCGGCCTTGCGGGCCTCGGCTGCGGCGATCCTTGCGGCGGCCTCGGCCTTGGCGGCGCGTTCCTCTTCCTCGGCCTTCAGGCGCAGGGCTTCGGTGCGTTCGCGGTCCTCGCGCTCTTTCGCCTCGATTTCGGCGCGACGCAGGGCGCGGTCTTCCTCGCGGGCCTTGTCTTCTTCGGCACGGCGGGCGGTATCCTCGGCCTCGCGCGCCTTGGCGGCGCGCAGGGCCGCCAGACGACGCTCCATCTCGGCATCCGAGATCCCGGCGGGCCGTTTCGACGGATCGCCAAGCCCCGAGGCAGCCGTGGTCGTGCCAGCGCCGGGCGCGCCCGGCTTGACCGCAGTGGGCACCACAACGCGTTTGCGCTTGGTTTCGACCACGACGCTCTTGGTCCGGCCATGGCTGAAGCTTTGCTTCACCTGTCCGGAACGGGGGGCGCCCCCAAGGCCAAGAGGTTTCTTGCCGTCAGTATCGCTCATGCGTTCTTCGTATCCTTCATGGCGGTCTCGCCGCCGTCATCCCCGCCCGCCTGTGTCGGCAAAAGCCCACGCAGTCCGGCGAGTTTTGCCGCTTCCTCTACAACACGGGTTCTGAGTCCACCAGCGGCAAGCGCGGCGTGTATCGCACGTTCGCGCCCGAATGCGGCGTGTATCGCACGTTCGCGCCCGAATGCCAAACCGATTTCCCCAGCCGAAAGGCAGCCGACAAAGCCTTTGCCGCCATCCGGCGCGTGCAGCTTGGTCTTGCCCCGATCCGACCCGTCACTGGCCTGGATCAGCGTCGCCGCCTGTCCCTTGACCAGCCAGTCCTTCACCTTCTCGTAGCCGGTGACCGCCTCACCCGCCTTGCGCGCCATCGACAACAGCTCGACTGTCCGTTGCGCCACCCGAGCCTCGACCAGATCGGCAAGGCGCTCGGGCACTTTCACCGGCTGGCGGGCGGCACGGGAAAAGAGGTTCTTCTTCGCCGCCTTGTCGATCGCCGCGCGGGTCGCCGAGACATAGATCCCCCGACCGGGCAGCTTGCCCAGAACATCCGGGACGATCTGCCCGTCAGGACCGAGGCAAAAGCGGATCAGCCCCGCCTTCGGTTGGCTTTCCCCGGTCGCAATGCACTTGCGTTCGGGGTCGTCCCTGTCCTTTTCCCGGCCGCCGCGCGTCAACGCGTGTCCCCGAGGCCTGCGATCAGGCCTCGGCCTCCGCATTTTCGGCGGGCACATCGTCCGGCTTCGCCAATTCGGTTGGATCGACCCAGCCCAGCATGACCCGGGCGGTCATGATCAGCGTCTGCGCCTCCTCCAGCGACATGTCGAACTTTTCGAGGACGCCTTCGTCCTTCTTGCGCTGGCCGTTTTCCGTGGTCCAGCCGCCGGCCAGTTCCCAGTCGGCGCAGGTGGCGAAGTCTTCCAGCGTCTTGATGCCGTCCTTGGCCAGGGCCTCCAGCATCTGCGGCGTCAGGCCCTCGAAGTTCACCAGGCTGTCTTCCACCCCCATGGCGCGGGCGTTTTCCATCGCCTTGGCGTTGGCTGCCTCAAGCGAGTCGCGGGCACGGGCCTGAAGCTCGGCCGCGGTATCCTCGTCAAAGCCGTCGATGGACAGAAGCTCGTCCAGATCGACATAGGCGACTTCTTCCAGGTTGGTGAATCCTTCGGACACCAGAAGCTGCGCCATCAGCTCGTCCACGTCGAGCGTGTCCATGAACAGCTTGGTGCGTTCGGCGAATTCCGCCTGACGGCGCTGCGATTCCTCGGCTTCCGTAAGGATGTCGATGTCGAGGCCGGTCAGCTGGCTGGCCAGACGCACGTTCTGGCCGCGACGGCCGATGGCCAGAGACAGTTGCTCATCGGGGACCACGACTTCGATCTTCCCGGCCTCTTCGTCGAAGACGACCTTCGAGACTTCCGCCGGTTGCAGCGCGTTCACCAGGAAGGTCGCAGTGTCCTGGTTCCACGGGATGATGTCGATCTTTTCGCCCTGCAGTTCGTTCACCACGGCCTGCACGCGGCTGCCGCGCATGCCGACGCAGGCGCCGACCGGGTCGATGGAGTTGTCATAGCTGATCACGGCGATCTTGGCGCGGCTGCCCGGGTCACGGGCGACGGCCTTGATCTCGATGATGCCGTCATAGATTTCCGGCACTTCCATCTTGAACAGCTCGGCCATGAACTGCGGGTCGGTCCGCGACAGGAAGACCTGCGGGCCCCGGGGTTCGCGGCGCACGTCCTTGATGTAGCAGCGGATCCGGTCGCCGATGCGGTAGGCTTCGCGGCCGATCTTTTCGTTCCGGCGCAGGATGCCTTCGCCACGCCCGATGTCGACGATGACGTTGCCATATTCCTCGCGCTTGACGGCACCGTTGATGATGGTGCCCTTGCGGTCCTTGAATTCCTCGAACTGGCGATCCCGCTCGGCCTCTCGCACCTTCTGCAGGATCACCTGCTTGGCGGACTGCGCGGCGATGCGGCCCAGGTCGACGGGAGGAACTTCGTCGATCACTTCGTCGCCTACTGCCGGGTCGGCGAGGTAGGATTTCGCCTGCTTCACGGTGATCTGGGCGTGGTGATTCTCGATCAGGTCGTCCTCGGTCACCGTGCGGACGCGGGTAAAGGAGGCGCGGCCGGTCTTGCGGTCGATCTTGACGCGGATGTCCATCTCGGCGCCGTAGCGCGACTTCGCCGCCCGGGCGAGGCTGTCCTCCATCGCCTGGATCACCAGGTCGGGGTCGATCATCTTTTCGCGCGCCACGGCTTCGGCGGTCTGCAGAAGCTCCAGCTGGTTGGCGGATGTGATTGCCATGGGCGTCTCTCCCTAGTGTTTCGTCTCGGGTCCGGACTCTTCGTCCTCATCCCCGTCAATTTCTTCGATTTCGTCAAACTGGCCATCGGCGGGCTCGGCCACCTTCTTCTGGCGCAGCATTTCTGCAATCAGCGCGTCGGTCAGGATCAGTTTGGCGTCCGACAGCCAGTCGAACTTCAGCCCGATGGTGACCTCTTCGCCGTCTTCCTCGATGGTGATCAGCACCTCGTCACCCTCGACGCCCGCCAGATCGCCCTTGAAGCGGCGGCGGCCGTCGATCAGTTCGGTGGTCTCGACGCGGGCCTCCCAGCCCTTCCACATCTCGAAATCCTTCAGCCGCGTCAGCGGCCGGTCGATGCCGGGGGACGAGACCTCAAGCACATAATTGTCCTCCAGCGGGTCTTCCACGTCGAGGACGGCGGACACAGCAGTGGAAATGTCGCCGCATTCGTCGACGCCAATGCCGCCATCGGGCCGGTCGGCCATGATCTGCAGGATGCGGGTCTTGCCGCCCATCAGGCGGATGCGGACCAGTTCGAAGCCAAGGCCCTCGATCACCGGGCCGACAATGTCAGCCAGGCGGCGGTCGATGGCAGTCTTGGCGATCAGGTCGGACATCGGGTTCCAGAAATGAAAAAGCGGACCCAGCGGCCCGCCCGTGGCTTTCGGTAGCTTCAGGTTTGGACCCCGAAGCAGCTGTTGCAGGGGATATAGGACGAAGTGACCGAGTCTGCAACAGGAACCTGACGCGCCATGCGGAACCTTAATCTGCCCATCGGGTTTCCGCTGATTGAAGGGGTCGGCACAAGCTGCGATAGTCCGGCAAGATGCTGCAAACGGGAGGCTATCAGGTGATTGCCGGTCGCAACAGGGTGCGGGTCCGGGCGGCTGCCCTGGCTGGCCTGGTGGCCATTCTGGGCGTTGCGGCGGTCCCCGCGCGGGCGCTTGACCGCCTGGACATCGCGGTTGCGGGCGGGTCGGAGGCCTTGACCGAGGCGGTGAACCAGGCCTCGATGGTGCGGTCGCTGCAAGCGCAGGGCCAGACCGATCCGCAGGACCTTCTGGCGGCGGCGCGGTCGGACTATGCGCGGATTCTGGCCGCGATGTATGCCCGGGGGCACTATTCTGTCGAAATCAGCATCATGATCGACGGGCGCGAGGCGGCGGTCATTCCGGCGCTGGAGGCTCCGCGCGCGATCTCGGCCATTCGCATCGCGGTGGACCCCGGATTGCCGTTCCGCTTTGGCCTGGCGAGGGTGCAGCCGCTGGCCACCGGCACCGAGCTGCCCCAGGCGTTCCGGTCCGGGGCCGTGGCCGAAAGCGGGGCGGTCAGTGCGGCGGTCAACACGGCCATCACGGCCTGGCGCGAGGCGGGTCATGCCAAGGCCATCGTCGCCCGGGATGAGGTGCTGGCCGACCACGCGGCGCGGCGGATCGATGCCGACGTCCGGCTGGATCCCGGGCCCCGGCTGCGGTTCGGGCGGCTGGAGATCCTTGGCGAGGCCCGGATGCGCGAGGCCCGCATCCGCAAGATCGCCGGGTTGCCCGAAGGCAGGACATTCAGCGAAACCGCGCTGCGCCGGGCCGAGACCCGGCTGCGGCGCACGGGCATCTTCGCGTCCGTGGCACTGACCGAAGCCGAGCGGATCACCGCGCTGGACCTTCTGGGAGTGACGGCGACAGTGGTCGAACAAAAACCCCGGCGCTATGCGCTGGGGGTCGAGGTCGCAAGCCTGGACGGCGTGTCTCTGTCCGCGTCGTGGCTGCACCGCAATCTTCTGGGCGGCGGGGAACGGCTGGGCGTCAAAGGTGATGTCACGAACCTGGGGTCGGGTCAAAGCGGCGTCGACTACGGGCTGGAGGTCACGCTCGACCGGCCTGCGACGCTGTCGGCGGACACCACGGCAGGGGTGGTCCTCAGCTATTCCCGCCAGGACGAGATCGATTACAGGCTTGATGCCGTCGGCTTTGGTCTGCGGTTCAGCCAGGTCTTTTCCGAACGCCTCACCGCACGGGCCGGATTGACCTACGACTACAGTGAAGGGCGCGATCCGGGGGGGCGGTTCTTCTTTCGCAATCTCTCGCTGCCCATCGGTGTCACCTGGGACAAGCGCGATGTGGCCAACAATCCGACCAAAGGCTTCTACCTCGACGCGACCGCCAAGCCTTTTGCCGGGCTCGGCACCACCGGCTCGGGTCTGCGGGCGACCGTCGATGCCCGGGCCTATCGCAGCCTTGGCGAGCCCGGACGGCTGGTCGTCGCCGCGAGGGTGCAGGCGGGATCTGTGTTCGGCTCGGAGCTTCTGAAGACCCCGCGCGACGACCTGTTCTTCTCGGGCGGGGGTGGCACGGTGCGCGGGCAGCCCTATCGCTCGCTGGGCGTCGCGGTGACACGGGGGCTCGGTCCGCAGTTCCTGATCGGCGGGCGCTATTTCCTGGCCGGGTCGCTGGAATTGCGCGCCAGGGTCAGCGACCGGGTCAGCGTGGTGGGCTTCGTCGACTGGGGCAGCATCGGACTGGACGGTTTCGGCGGAGCCTTCTCCGGGTCACACGCCGGCGCCGGGCTGGGCTTGCGCTATGACACCGGACTTGGGCCGATCCGGGTGGATGTGGCGGCACCGATCAGCGGCTCGACGGGCAACGGCGTGCAGGTCTACGTTGGCCTGGGGCAGTCTTTCTGATGCGGCGCGGGCTGGTCTTCGCTGCTTTTCTGGTCGCAGGCCCCGTCTGGGCGCAAGGCGACGACCGCGACTATCTGACCGCCTTTCTGGAGGACACCCTGTCCGGTGCCGGGCGGCAGGTGACTGTGACGGGCTTTGCCGGGGCGCTGTCGTCGAAAGCCACGATCGAGCAGCTGACCATCGCCGACGACCAGGGCATCTGGATCACGCTGAACGGCGTGGTGCTGGACTGGAGCCGGTCCGCGCTGATGTCGGGCGAGGTCGAGGTCAGCGAGCTATCTGCCGACGAGGTCATCGTAGCGCGGGCTCCGCAGGCCCAGGCCAGCGCGATCCCGTCGCCGGAAGCCCCCGGTTTCAGCCTCCCCGAGCTGCCGGTATCGATCAATATCGCCCGCCTTGCCGCGAAGCGGATCGAGCTCGGGCCCGGGGTGCTGGGCCAGCCCGTGACGGGGACGCTGGAAGCCTCGCTGCAGCTTGCGGGGGGCGAAGGACGGGCGGCGCTGGACCTGATCCGCACCGGCGACGGTCCGGCCGGAGAGATCCGGCTGGATGCGTCCTATGCCAATGCGACGCGCGACCTTGGCCTGTCGCTCATCGCGGAAGAAGGGGCTGGCGGGCTGGTGGTCGGTCTTCTGGGCATTCAAGGCAACCCGTCAGCCCGTCTGGAGGTTGCGGGTCAGGGGCCGCTGGCGGACTTCAGCGCCGATATCGGCCTGGCGACGGATGGCGCGCAGCGGCTGCAGGGTCGGGTGACGATCCGCGGCGAAGACGGCGGCTATCGGCTGGGCGCGGATGTGGCGGGGAACCTGGCCCCGATCCTCGCCCCGGATCTGGTCGATTTCTTCGGCAGCGACGTCGTGCTGAAGCTGGACGCATGGCGCAGCGGGGCCGGGCGGATCGTGGTGGACCGCTTCGATCTGGCGGCGCGCGCGCTGGCGCTGACCGGCCAGGCCGAGATTGCGGCGGATGGCTTGCCGGTGCGCGTCGATGTCACCGGCACTCTGGCCGCACCCGACGGTGCGCCCGTGGCCGTGCCCTTCGCGGCGGAAACCCGTGTCCGTCGCGCCGAATTCCGGCTGACTTCCAAGCAGGGCAGCGCGGACAGCTGGTCGGGCGAGATCGCGCTGGACGGGCTGGACCGCCCGGAGATCGGGATCGCGCGGCTGGCGGTCAAGGGATCCGGAAGGATCGGTCGCAGTTCGGTGGGCATCAGCTTTGGCGGCAGCTTGAGCGCAGAGGCCTCGGGGCTGGCGCCAAGAGACCCGGCACTGGCCGAGGCGCTGGGTCGGGACGTCACCGGATCGCTGCGGCTGCGCATGCAGGAAGGGTCGGGGGCGTTGCGCCTGTCCGACATCCGGCTGGCCGGCGCCGGCCTCGCCGCATCGGGGGCCCTGCAGATCGAGGGGCTGGACAAGGCGCTTTTGACCAGTGGCAGACTTGTGGTCGAAGCTGCTGATCTCACGCGTTTTTCCCGTCTTGCGGGCCGCAGTCTGGGCGGGGCGGGCAGGCTGGAGGTTACGGGCTCGGCCAGCGGTCTGTCGGGGTTCTTCGACAGTGAAGTGGCCTTCGCGGGCACGGATCTTGCCATGGGCCAGCCCGAGGTGGACCGGCTGCTGGCCGGGCCCTCCCGCCTGAAGGCCTCGATCCGCCGGGATGAGACAGGCACGGCGCTGCGGGCGTTCGACCTTGCAGCGGGCGGCTTGCTGGCCACGGCGAAAGGCAAGCTGTCGTCGCAAGGCTCCGATCTGTCGGGGACAGTCAACCTGGCCGACCTTTCGGTGCTGGGTCCGGGCTACGGCGGGGCGGTCACCCTTGATGGCGGCTTCGTCGGCACGCCGGAAGACGGTCGGATCACCCTGAAAGGACAGGGCCGGTCTTTGCGGATCGGCACCCGCGAGGCCGACCGGCTGCTGGCAGGACAAAGCCTGCTTGACCTCGACCTGGCGGTCAGGAGCGGTGTCGTGCAACTGCGGTCGGCCCGGCTTGGCAATCCGCAGCTGCAAGCCACCGCGACCGGCGAGATCACTGGCGCGGTCCGGTCGATCGACCTGAATGCGCGGCTGGCGAACCTCGGGCTCATCGTGCCGGATCTCTCCGGCCCGCTGTCGGTCTCGGGCCGCGCGACGCAGGACGGCCGGGGGTATCGGCTGGAGCTGAGCGGCAGCGGCCCGGGCCAGGTCGCCGCACGCGTCAGCGGGACGGTCGCGACCAGCCTCGGCTCGGCCGATCTTGCGATCACCGGCTCGGGCGAGGCGGGGATTGCGAACCTGCTCATCTCGCCCAGGTCGGTGTCGGGCCGGGTCGGCTATGAGCTTCGGCTGGCCGGTCCCTTGGCCCTGCGGTCACTGTCGGGCCGGGTCACGTTGTCGGGCGGGCGGATCGCCGATCCCGATCTTGGCCTGGCGCTGCAGGACGTTCAGGCCATCGGTGACCTTGGCGGCGGCGCGCTGCAACTCGCGGCGACCTCGGGCCTGTCCTCGGGGGGCCGCTTGCAACTCGACGGGCGTGTACGGCTGGACGGACGACAGGAGGCCGACCTTGCGATCGCGCGAAACACGGCGCAAGGCCGGGGTGTTGGCGGCAATCCCGGCGGCGGCCGGGACGCCGTCGGGATCGGGCCGGGCGATAGGGCTGGACGTGACAGTCTCTGCCCCGGCGCGCGTCTTCGTGCGCGGGCGCGGGATCGATGCGGAACTCGGGGGCGAGTTGCGCCTGCTTGGCACCATCGCAGACGTCCGGCCTTCGGGCGGGTTCAGCCTGATCCGCGGCCGCATCGACATTCTGGGCCGTCGTCTGGTGCTGTCACGGGCCGACCTCGTGCTGGAAGGAAGCCTGGTGCCGCAGATCGGGATCGCGGCAGACACCGCAAGCGACGGCATCACCAGCACGGTCACCGTAGAGGGCCCGGCGGATGACCCGGAGGTCCGCTTCGCCTCGTCCCCCGAACTGCCGCAAGAGGAAGTGCTGGCGCGGCT
>NCDY01000050.1:28790-42298 GCA_002280405.1 Rhodobacterales bacterium 32-66-9
GGTGTCGGGCTGGTCGGCAACCTGCGGCGCAATTTCGGGCTGGACGATCTGGACGTGACCACCGCCACCGACGGGACGACGGCATTGAAGGCCGGGAAATACATTTCGGACAATGTCTATACCGAGATCGAGGTCGATCAGGAAGGCAAGAGCCGGATCAACCTGAACCTCGACCTGCGCGACGGGTTGACGGCCAAGGGCCGTCTGGGCGCAGACGGGGAAACCGGGATCGGCATCTATCTGCAGCGGGACTACTGACAGCGTGCTGGTCTCAGGGGTCTTTCGGCCCGCAGAAGACCACGCAGACGACCAGGGGAACGATCAGCAAGGGCAACAGACCCGTGCCGGATGCAGAGCTTTCCTCTGCGTCCGGTTTGGGCTCTTCCACGACGACAACCGCACCTCCGCCCTGCGCCGCAGTCGCAAGCAGGGCCGCAAGAAGAATGGTCGTGATCAGGGAATTCATCGGCCCTCTCCGGCGTTCCGGCTTGCGGCCAGCTTACGAAAGCTGCGGCGCGACTTGCATCGCTTGGTAAACTTGCCGCCGCGGATTGCGCCGAACTGAGCGAATTTTGCACCATATTCGTCGGTCTGCCGACAGCCCCGGGGGCGGACCGTTCGATGAAACGCGGGATGGATCAGTCGATGACCCGTTCGAACTCGACATAACCGACCCGGCTGCTGGCCCATTGCCGCGACGACCGAATCGCATTTCCCTCGATCCAGAAGTCGTTTGTCACCTTGCTGTTCGGGCGGGTGCAACGCTCTGAGACATGGATCACGGAATGGGGCTTCCCCAGGATCTGCACCGAAGTGCGCCCGACAGTCGAGGCCAAGCAGTCATAGGTCCGCCGGGTGCCGCGGTCATCCTCGCCCAGAAAGAAATAGACGCGCTGGTAGCTGGCACCGGACTGAAGCTCTGCCAGCGAAGGCGCTTCGGCTGACATCAGATCGGCGCCAAGGCCCCGGGTCTGGATCAGGACCCCATCGCGCAGGGAAAAGGTCGCCTGACCCTGCGCGGTCCAGGTGACGACCTCGTCCTTGGCGTCGGCGATGGTCAGGAAACCGTCCTGTCCAAGCTGCACCGACCGGACGCGCAGGATCGGCTTGCCATAGGCGGCAAGGTCCTCGCGGCTGACCGGGGCGGCAGCGGCCTTGGCAACGGCCGTTTCGCCCTTGGCCTTGGCCAGACCGGCCTTTGCCAACTGGCCCGCCATCGAAACCACCGGATTTGTCGCCCCGGTGTCGTTGCCGCAACCCGCCAGAAGGGCCAAGACAAGCGCGGCAAGCGCAAGGCGGTTCCGCAACCTCACCTCCAGACCCTGCCCCAGTCCGGATCAAGGCCGTCGGTATGATACTCCCTGATCGATTCGTACAAGCGTCCGGCCACTTCGACCCGCGCACCGCCGTCGCCGGTGCCCGGCCGCAGCGTCAGGCCAAAGCCCTTGCGCGTCTCGGTTCCCAGCGCCCAGTTGAACGGGATGGTGAAGCGGATGCCCTTGTCAAAGCCGGTCTCTCCGAAATCGGCGGCACTGACATCGGTGACGGTTGCAAAGGCCCCGACCCTCCAGCCGTTCGCGAAGACGCGGTCGACCGAGATCGTCGCGCCGACATCGCCCGCCAGATATCTGCCGACATCCAGCTGGCCCAGGTAGCCGTTTCCGAAATCGTAATAGGCCGAGACATACCCGGTCACGACATCATAATCGTATTCGTCAAAGCCGAGCCCGCCGTCGGTATCGCGTTGGCGGGTGTAGTTGAGTTCGGCCCCGAGGGCGAGCTGGCTGTCGACCGGTTTCCACAAAAGCTCGCCGGAAACGCCCGCCTGCATCCGTTCCAGATAGCCCAGGGTCAGACGCGAATAGACATCGGGCGCAGGGCGGCCGTACCAGGCGAAAGTCAGTCGTACCAGCGTCGGATCGCCGAATTCGGTATAGCGCGACTCATCGGTGCGCACCCGCGGGAGGGGCGAGGTCGAGGGCGTGCCAAGGTCGGTGTTGCTGGCGATCTGCTTGTAGATCGAACCGGACAGCACGAATCCGGGCGCGATGTCATAGGTTGCGGACAGCCGCAGGCCGATGTCGCCCTTCAGCGGTTCCGACAGGCGCAGGGCGGGGCGCAGGCTCCAGGTGAACTTCGGGTAAAGCCCTTCGTCGCCAATCGCATAGGCCGGGACCGGCCCCGCATCGGTCACGGTGACGCGTTCGCGCAAAAGCGAGGCGTTGTCGGCGGTGTATTCCAGCCCCTCCAGATCGCTGCGGCGGATGGTGACCTTCGATGCACCGATGCCGTTGACCACGGGGACGATCTCGAACACTTCGACCGAGGCCGGCATGACCTGGCTCAACGCCCGGGCCGTGCGGCCCACCGCCTGCGCGCCGGCATCGATCCGGCCGTTGCGGATGCGGACCTGCACGGTGGTCGCGGTGTAGGCGATGTCCTCGACCCCGATTCCGTCGGCTGCCAGCCGCTTGGCCAGGTTCTTGCGCAGGATCGGGCCGGCATCCGCTTGCGTCACCCAGCCGCCGTCATAGGCTTCGGGGTCGTCCGTCCGTGCGGGCCGGCTCTTCACCGGCACCGGAGCTGCGCCCATCACCCCGCCGGCCATCCGGCTTTTCGGGTCCAGGATGACATGGAATACCAGCCCGACCTCTGACCCATAGAGCGAATAGATCCCAAAGCGCATGTTTGCAGTGCGCTGGTATTCGAGGCCGAAATTGAACGGGCTGTCACGCTCGATCAGACCGCGGGTGTCGTCCTCCAGCAGGTAGGCGTCCGACGAGTATTCGCCCTTGAAGGTCCAGGCGTCGTTCAGCTTGTATTCCACGCCGGCGAAGGGTGCAGCCTCGCCCCGGAACCACTGGTCGGTGTTCGGCGTGCCGGTCGGGCTGACCGCCGGGCGGTCGCCGAAGGGTGAACCGATGCCGCCATAGCTGCCCAGGCGACCCCAGCCGAGGCCCGCCGTCACCTTCAGCCGGTCGCCAAAGCCCTTCGTCGCCGCGATATATTCCGAGGAGAACCGCCCCTGGCCGGTGAAATCCTGCAGGCCGATGGTCAGCGCCGGGGCGAACTTCCCTTCCTTCAGCACCTGATAGCGCAGGTCGAGGCTGCGGTCGGTTTCGGTCGCGTCGCCCGGAATGACAGCGTCCCAGTCGCGCCAGGTCTGGAACCTGAACGATCCCGACAGCCGTTCGCTGACCTGAAAGCTGAGAGTGGCGCGGGTGATCGGCCCGACCACTGCCGTGCTGAAGGAAAACGTCGCATCCTTCTGCGCCTCGCCCGACGGCATGTCGATCAGGCCGGTGGTGCCATTGATGTTCAGCGTCCCCGTGCCTTCCGCAAACGCGGGTGCAAGGGCAAGGGCCGTGCTGGCGGTAAGGAAAGCAAGCAGGCAACGAGACGGAATGCGCATGATGACCGGACCCAGGATCTCGGCGCAGTCTATGCGAAGATACCGCGCACAGGGCAAGGGGCTTTGCCGGGTGCCGGGCGCATTTGCAGCCGCCTATGGCTTTTGCGACAACGGCTCGGCCCTTTCAGCCGCCATCGCCTTCCAGGCTGATGCGCAACTCGCGCAGGACCGACAGCAGCGCGCGCACCTTGTCGGCCCCGATGGTCTGCACGACCTCGGCGATCAGGGGAACGACACTGGCCACCGCGCTGTCCCGGGCGGCGCGCCCCGACGGACTGATCGCGACGAACTTCTGCCGGGCGTCCTCCCAATCCGGGCGGATATGGACGTGGCCGGCCCATTCCAGCTTGGTCAGCGTGTTGGTCATCGCACCGCGGGTCACATGGAAAGACCGCGCCAGTTGCGCGGGAGTGCGTTCGTCGTTGACCCGCGCCAGATGGTTCAGGACCGAAAAATGCGACAGCTGCATCCCCCGGGGCAGGCGGCCCCGTGCCTTCTCCACCTCGGCAAGGTCGAGGTCGACCAGCGTCACTCCCGGCTCGGTCCCCGCATCGGCCAGGATTTCGCCCCAGGGCGCAACGGCGAGCGAATGGCCGTGGGTCTTGCGGCCCCTGCCGCCTGCTTCGGGGTGAAACCCGGTCTGCGCCGGAGCCAGCACGAAACACCCGGTCTCGATCGCCCGGGCGCGCAGCAGCGTTTCCCAATGCGCGGCCCCGGTGATGTGGTTGAAGGCCGCCGGCACGGTGATGACCTGAGCGCCCCCCTGCGCCAGCCGCCGATAGAGGGCGGGGAACCGGACATCATAGCAGACCGTCATCCCGATCCGCGCAAATCCGGCATCGGCGACCACGGCGCGGTTGCCCGGGCGATAGCCTTCGCTTTCGCGGTAGACCTCTGTCGCCGAAACCGTCACGTCGAACAGGTGAATCTTGTCGTAGCGCGCCGTCACGCTGCCGTCGGGTGCGATCAGGAAACTGCGGTTGGCAAAGCGGCCGTCGGCGTCGTCGGTCAACAGTCCAAGCGAGCCGATCAGCAGCCAGATGCCTGCCGCTTTCGCCGCTGCCCGCAGGGCGGAGAGCGTCTCGTCATCCTCCTCGTGCCGAAAGACACTGCGCTGATGCGCGCGGCTGGACGACAGGCCGTTGGTCAGTTCCGGGGTCAGGACGAATCCTGCCTTCGCGGCTGCTGCCTGCCGGACCAGGCCCAGCGTCGCCGGCAGGTTTGCCGCCGGGTCATCGCCGACCGTCAGCTGGATCAGCCCGGCCCGCATCAGTCGGCCAGCATCGCGTCAAGTCTGCCTGCAGAATCGAGGTCATGCAGGTCGTCGCTGCCGCCGACATGCACCCCGCCGATGAAGATCTGCGGCACGGTCCGCCGGCCCTTGGCGCGCTGGATCATCGCCTCGCGCAACGCGGGATCGCGGCTGACGTCGATCTCGGAATAGCGGACGCCCTTTTTCTGCAACAGCCGCTTGGCCATCGCGCAATACGGGCAGACCGGCGTGGTGTAGATTTCGACGGCTCGCATCGGGGCACCTCTTTGCCGCCCGACTATACGGATTCACCCGTCCTTCGCAACGCGCGCCAGACCAAGGACCGACACCGACCGCGCGCCTGCCGCAAGAAGCGCCTCGGTTGCCGCCGCGAACGTCGCGCCCGACGTCATCACGTCATCGACCAGCAACACATCGCGGTCGCGCAGCCGCGCCTCGCGCGCTTTCGGAACGCCGAATGCCCCGGCCAGATTGGCAAAACGGGCATCGCGCGACTTGCCGTCCTGGTTGCCGGTCGACCGCTTGCGAGACACCGCATCCGGGCAATGTTCCAATCCCGCCGCCCGGGCAATCAGGCGGGACAGAAGGGCCGCCTGATTATACCGCCTCCGGAACAGCCGCATCCAGTGCAGCGGCACCGGCACCACCAGCATGCCGGGCCGCAGGATCGGCTGCGCCGCCCGCATCATCCAGGCCGCCGCCGGGCGGGCAAGGTCCATCCGGTCGCCATGTTTCAGCGCCAGCACCAGGTTGCGTCCGTTGGCCTGATACATCAGCGCCGCCCGGCCCCGGTCCCAGGGGCGCGCGATGGTCATGCAGTCGTCGCACAGCGCGCGTTCGCCGGCATCCTGCCCCGGCAAGGGCATCCCGCACTGGTCGCAGACAAGGCCCGCGATGAATGGCGTGTCGCGCCAGCAGTCGGCGCACAGTCCGAAGTCCGACTGCACCGGAGCCGCGCAGGAAATGCACTGCGGCGGGTAAAGCAGTTGCAACGCGCCTTGCATTCCCAATTCGGCCTCCTAATGTCCCGCCGATGACCCAACCGCCAGACCTGACCGACCGAGAGGCGTTGATCCGCCACCGCGCCCGCGCCCGAAGCCTGTCCGGTCATGATCCGGCGATGTTCCTGCACCGCCTCGCCCTGACCGATCTTCAGGAAAGACTCAGCGAGGTTAACAGAACCTTTACGGCACCCGCCGTGGTGAGCGGTTTTCCCGATTTCTGGCAGACTCTGCGGCCCGACGCGGTGCAGGTGGCCGATGACGAGGTGCTGGCGCTTGCCCAAGGCGCGCATGATCTGGTGGTGCATGCGATGGCATTGCACTGGGCGAACGACCCCTTGGGTCAGCTGGTGCAATGCCGCCGGGCGCTGCGGCCCGACGGGCTGATGATTGCCGTGCTGCCCGGCGGACGCAGCCTGCACGAGTTGCGCACCGCTCTGGCCGAGGCCGAGACGCAGGTGACCGGGGGCCTCTCGCCCCGGGTGCTGCCGATGGGCGAGATCCGTGAGCTCGGCGGACTCATGCAGCGGGCAGGCTTCGCGCTGCCGGTCGCCGACAGTCTGGAGCAAAGGGTCGAATACCGCGACTTCTCTGCGCTGTTGGCCGATCTTCGTGCCTCCGGCGAAACGAACGCGCTTGCGGCGCGCTTGCGCCGGTTTACCCGGCGGGCAATCCTTGCGGCGGCTGGCGCGGTCTATGCGAAGACTTTCGGCGCGGCCCAGGGTCGGCTGCCTGCCACTGCCGAGCTTGTCTTCCTCACCGGCTGGGCTCCGCATGACAGCCAGCAGCGGCCCATGCGACCGGGCTCGGCGAGGGCAAGGCTGGCGGATGCGCTGGCGGTGCCCGAGGTTCCCCTGCCCAAAGACGGTTGACCCTGCCGACTGATCCCTTATCTCCCGAGCTGAACCTAAGGAAAGAAACGACATGCGGGACGCCCGGAACGGAGCAGCGACAGCGGCTGACGTCACCCCCGGCCAGGGCCGCCTGGCCCATGCGCCCGCCGACCATCCTCCGGTGCGCCGGGCAAGGATCGGGGTTCTGCTGGCCAATCTCGGAACGCCTGACGCCTACGATTACTGGTCGATGCGGCGCTATCTGAACGAGTTTCTCTCGGACAAGCGGGTGGTGGATTACCCGTCCTGGAAGTGGCAGCCCTTGTTGCAGCTGATCATCCTGTCGAAGCGACCCTTCACCTCGGGCGCGAATTACAAGCTGATCTGGAACGAAGAGCTGAACGAAAGCCCTCTCCTTACCATCACCAAGGCACAGACCGCGGCGATTGCGTCCCGGATCGCGGACCGGCACGGGGCGGAGGTCATGGTCGACTTCTGCATGCGCTACGGCAACCCCTCGACCGAGGCGAAGGTTCGGGCGATGGTCGCGGCGGGCTGCGAGAAGGTGCTGTTCTTCCCGCTTTACCCCCATTACGCCGGGGCGACCTCGGCCACGGCGAACGACCAGTTCTTCCGCGCGCTGATGCAGGAAAAGCGGCAGCCTGCCGTCAGAACCGTCGCAGAATATTTCGACCATCCCTTGTATATCGACGCGCTGGCGAAGTCGGTCGAGGCAGCCTATGCCAGGCTGGACCACCGCCCCGACGTTCTGGTCGCCAGCTACCACGGGATGCCGAAACGCTATCTGATGCAGGGCGACCCCTATCATTGCCAGTGTGCCAAGACGACCCGCCTGCTGCGCGAGCGGCTGGGGTGGGAGAAAGGGGCGATCGACACGACCTTCCAGTCGGTCTTCGGGCGTGAGGAATGGCTGAAACCTTACACGGTCGAACATGTGGCCGCGCTGGCGAAAGCCGGAAAGAGGCGGATCGCGGTGATGGCTCCGGCCTTTTCGGCCGACTGCATCGAGACGCTGGAGGAGATCAACGGCGAGATCCGCGAGGCCTTTGAACATGCCGGGGGCGAGGTTTTCACCTACATCCCCTGCCTGAACGACGACCCGGCCCATATCGAGGCTCTGGTCGCGGTGATCGAAGAGAATCTGGGCGGATGGCTGCCCTCGAAAACATAAGCTGTCCATGCGTGGACAGACTTCCCGTAGGAAGTGATTTCAAGGGGTTGACTTGGCGCTTTCGGGTGGACTTAACCTAGTTGCAGGTGGCCCGATTGGGGCAGGGGCCATGGGAGGACGGCTTCGATCCAGCAAGCGAAAACCTTGATCGCAGGGCAGGCCAGCGGGGCGGTGCTGCACGCCAGCACCGGCCTCGGCTGCATGGGCGGGGTCGAGGTCGCGACGGGGCGGATCATCGATGGGCACCATCCGCTGCGCGGTCGGTCTGTCGCTGGAAGGATCCCGGCGATCCTCAGCGCGCGGGGACCCGACTCTGCCGACTTCGGCATCAGCCCCGTTCCACATCCGGGACATCACCCCCGAAACCGTGACCGTTGACTCGGTGATCGCGACCGACGCCCGGGTCACGCAAAAATGCCGAAGCGACTGGCAGCCCCGCGGCCCGTCGCACCGTCGGATCGAAGCGGTCAGATCAGCCGCACCTGCGTGCCGATCTTGGCCATATCGAACAGCTCTTCGATGTTCTCGTTGTATAGTCCAATGCAGCCGTTCGACGACTTGCGCCCGATCTTGCGGGTGTCGTGCGTGCCGTGGATCCGGTAGTAGGTCCAGCCAAGATACAGCGCCCGCGAGCCGGGCGGATTGTCGGGCGCCCCGCCCTCGACAACATCGGGCCAGTCGGGGTTGCGCTTCTTCATCGAGGGTGTGGGCCGCCAGGGCGGGTTGACGACCTTCTGCACCACCGACGTCAGGCCGCGGCGGGTCAGCTCTTCCGAAAGCGGCACCGAGGTCGGGTAGAGCCGATAGATCGACTGATCTTCCGACCAGTAGTGCAACGCACGCGACGTGGTGTCAGCAAGGATGAGGCCATTGCGGGTACTGTCGAAATAATCCTCCCAGCGCAGCATGCGGAAACTGGAGATGTTTCTGCGCACCGACGCCGAGGCCGGCTGGGTGAATTCGGTGGTCCCGTCCTGCGCGAATGCGGGCAGCGCGGCCAGGCCGACGCCACTGACGGTGCCGCCCAGAACGGCGCGACGGCTGAGATGACCATTCGCCATGGCACAGTCTCCTGCAACATCACTTAGCGGATCTTGTAGCCGTTTTGCGCAAATGCCGCACCTGAAACACCCGAAACCAGCCGCCGACCGGCAGAAGCCTGTTTGAACCTGCCGCAAGCTTCCGCTAAGGAGAGGCGGACAGCCGCGGCAGTCGGCTTTGATGTGGTGGACAGAATGAACAGACGCATTTTCCTGCTGACCGGTGTCGGCCTCACCCTGTCGGCCTGCGCCACGACAAGCGCGCCTCTGGTTGGCGCGGATGGCAAGCCCCTGCCGCGTGTCTACCGGATCACGGATGCGGGCGAAGTGTCGTTCCGCTTTCTTGACGCGATGAACACGCTGCGTGCGGCCAAGTCCCTGCCGCCGGTTGCGTTCGACGCCAGCCTGAACGCCGCGGCCGAGACGCATTCGCGCGACATGTCGGTGCAGAACCGGCCCTGGCACTTCGGGTCCGACGGCTCCTCGCCTCTGATGCGGGTGGAGCGCAGCGGCTTCACCGGGCGGTTTCTGGGCGAGAACATCTCGGAGACCTACGAAACCGAGCTTGAGACGTTGTCGTCCTGGATGGCGCAGCCGGACACGCGCGCGGTGATCATGGATCCGCTGGCGACCCGGCTGGGATTTGCCTGGTTCCAGGAGCCTGGCGGCAAGATCTGGTGGACGCTGGTGACCGGCACCTGACATCTGCAACAGCGTTGCTGCAGCCGGGCAGGGTCGCCTCGGACGGTTTCGGGTCGCCGCGCCTGACGCCCAAGCGGGATGCCGGTTCGCGACCACGCCCTATGGCATGATGTAGATCGGCGTTCCTTCCTTGACCATGGAGTAGATCACCTCGATCTCGCGGTCGGTGACGGCAATGCATCCCCAGGTCCAGTCGCGCTTGTTTGTCGGTCGCTTCGGCCCGCCGTGGATCACGATGTCGCCGCCGGGGGATTTTCCCTGGGCCTCGGCAAAAGCGGTATCGGCCTCGTTCGGGTAGGAAATCTTCAGCGACAGGTGGAATTGCGAGTCCGGGTTCTTGTAGCTGATGGTGTAGGCGCCTTCCGGCGTCTTGCCGTCGCCTTCGAACTGCTTGGCACCGACCGGGGCGAAGCCGAGGCCAATGTCGTAGGACTGCAGGACGCGGTCATTGTTGAACAGATAGAGCTTGCGGTCGGCCTTGCTGACCTGGATCTGGGTGACCTCCGGTCCGGTGTAGGTGCGGAATTTCGAGCCGCATCCCGCCAGTCCGAAACCGATCACGAGGATCGCAATTACCCTGATGAACCGCATGTCCCTGCCCGCCTGAAGACTGTTTCTTTTTTTCAATGGATACAGGAAACTGGCTGCTTTGGCCAGTCGGTAGGCGACCGCGGGTCTTCACGGAAACGTCAGGTCATCCGGACGAAGCGGGCGACCAGCTCGATATGCGTGGACCAGCGGAACTGGTCGACGACCTGCACCCAGTCAAGAAGGTAGCCCTTGGCGACAAGGGCCGTGGCATCCCGCGCAAAGGTGACGGGGTTGCAGGAAACGGCGGCGATCACCGAAATCGTCGACGCGGCCAGCCGGTCGGTCTGCACCTCGGCCCCCGCGCGGGGCGGGTCGATGACGGCACCCGTGAACGGCTTCAGCTCATCCGGTTCAAGCGGACGGCGGAAGAGGTCGCGGGTTTCGACGCTGATGCGATGCAGGTCCGGCGTGTTGCGCGCAGCAAGGTCAAGGGCCTGGGTCATCGCCGCATCGCCTTCGACGGCGTGGACCTCCATCGCTGCGGCCAGCGGCAGGGTGAAGGTGCCGATGCCGGAAAACAGGTCAACGACGCGCTTCTGTGGGCCAAGCGCCTGACGGACGGCGTGAAGGAGCGCGGCCTCGCCCTCGGCGGTGGCCTGCAGGAACGCTCCGGCGGGAGGGACGACACTGGCGCGACCGAAGGTCAATGCCGGACGGTCACGCAGCGCCACCGTTTCGCCGTCCCAGGTCAGGCGTGAAAAGCCGTGGGCCTCGACCAGGCGAGCAAGATCCATGCGCAGCGCGCTGTCCAGGGGCTTGCCGCCGGTGACGCTGACATCCGGGCCGCCCCGGGTGAGCGTGACTTGCAGGGAAAGCTCGGCTGACCGCGAGCCCCCGGCAGTGACCAGCGCCTTCAGGCCGGGAAAGGCCGCGAGGATGCTGGGCGCAAGCAGCTGGCAGTCGGGGATTTCCGCGATGCTATCCGAGGCGCGGCCATGAAAGCCGATCAGGACGCCGGATTTGGTGCGGCGGGCTGAAAGAGTTGCGCGACGGCGAGACTTCGGCGGCGAGGTTTGCAGGGTCAGGAGGGCGGCCGTCAGTCCCTGACTGGCAAGGGCGGCCCGCACGACGTCTTGCTTCCACCGGGCGACGAAAGCGTCCGAGGCGTGCTGCACCTGGCAGCCACCGCAGGTGCGGGCATGGCGGCAGGGCGGCTTTACCCGGTCAGGCGAGGGGGTGATGATCTTGGGGTCCGCAAGGCGATCGCCGTCGGACCTGCCCTCGACCACCTCGCCGGGCAGGGTGCCGGGGACGTAGATCGGGCCCAGGTCCGGGTTGCGGGCGATGCCGTGACCAAGATGGCCAAGCCGTTCGATGGTGACGATCACTCTGCCGCTTCCGCTTCCGCGTTGTCTTCGGTGCCGATGAAGCCGCCGGACTGCCGGTTCCAGTAGCGGGCGTAAAGACCACCCCGGGCCAGAAGATCGGCATGGCTGCCCTGTTCCACGATCCGGCCCCGGTCCATCACGATGATCCGGTCCATCGCGGCGATGGTGGACAGACGGTGCGCGATGGCCAGAACCGTCTTGCCTTGCATCACCTTGGCCAGAGCCTCCTGGATCGACGCCTCCACCTCGCTGTCCAAGGCGCTTGTGGCTTCGTCCAGCACCAGGATCGGCGCGTCCTTCAGGAAGGCGCGGGCCAGCGCGATGCGCTGGCGCTGGCCACCCGACAGCTTGACCCCGCGCTCGCCCAGGAAGGCATCATAGCCCTTGCGGTTCTGGTGGTCGATCATGCTGGCGATGAACTCATCCGCCTCGGCGGCGCGGGCGGCGGCGATGATCTCGGCTTCGGATGCTTCGGGGCGACCGTAGGCGATGTTGTCACGGGCGCTGCGGTTGAACATCGCGGTTTCCTGGGTGACCATGCCGATCTGGCGGCGCAGGCTTTCCTGCGTGATCTTGCGCAGGTCATGGCCATCGACGCTGATGCGGCCCTGCTCCGGGTCGTACAGCCGCAAGAGCAGCGACACGAGCGAGGACTTGCCCGCACCCGAGGCCCCGACGATGGCCAGCTTTTCCCCGGCGCGGATGGTCAGGTCGATGTCGCGGACACCTCCGCGTTCGCGACCGTAGGCGAAGGTGACGTCGTCAAAGCGGATCTCGCCCCTGACGCGCGGCAGGGCGACGGCATCGGGCGCGTCGGTCAGGGTGTGGGGGGCCGAAAGGGTGCGCATCCCGTCCTCGACCTCGCCGACCGAGGAATAGATCGACATCAGCGTAAAGCTCACCCAGCCCGACATCTGTGCGATCCGCATCGCGATGGCACCCGAGGCGGCAATATCGCCCGCCGTCGCCTGCCCCTGCTGCCAGAGCATGACCGTGCCGCCGATCAACAGGACCGGCAGGACGCCCGCCAGCAGCATCAGCGCAAAGCGGAACCAGGTGGAGATGACGCCGAACTCGAGACTGCGGTCGCGGAAGACCTCCATCGCGTCGATGGCCACGCGGTCCTCGAAGGCGGCATGGGCGAAAAGCTTGACCGTCTTGATGTTGGTGATCGTGTCGACGACCTGGCCCGAGACCATGGCACGGGACGAGGCGCGGGCGGCGGAATTCTCCCGGATCACCGGCATGAAGAAGCGGATCAGGAACAGGTAGGCCACCAGCCAGAGCAGCAGCGCAAGCGCGGCGCGGTAATCGACCGCGACAAGGAACGCGACCGAACCGATGACCGAGGCCAGCGCGAAGAAGACCGTGTTGATCACTTCGGTCGCAACATCGGTGACGGCGCGGGCGGCCTGCATCTGCTTCTGTGCGATGCGCCCGGCGAAGTCGTTGTCGAAGAAGGTGACCGACTGGCCAAGCGTCCAGCGGTGCAGGCGGGACAGGACAAGGGGCATCACATTCGGCCCGATGACGATGCTGTTGCTGGCCGAGGAGACAGCGAAAGCCAGGGGTCTCAGCACCAGGTAGAACACGAGGAACCAGACGACGAGGCTCCAGTAAGCCGCGAAGAAGTTGGCGGGGCCGGAATTGACGGCAGCGTCGATGACCCAGCCGAGGATGAGGGCAGAGAGCACTTCGGTGACGCCCGGAACGGTCTGCAGCTGATACTTGATGATCCAGTCCTGGATCTCGCGCATTTCGACGAGATCCCGCGTCCCGCTGGTGTCATCCAGTCTGAAGTAGAGAATGATGCCCAGGCCCGTCGATATGGGTCCCATTTGTGGGTCACCAAACCCGTCCGGAATGTTGCCGCGCGCCTCAGCGAGACGTTCACCGACGACCTGGCGGGCAAAATAGACGTCCGTCCCATCTTCGAAATAGATGTTGAGTACGGACAATCCGAAGTTCGAAGTCGAGCGCATTTCCTTGACCTTCGGCAGGCCGGACATGGCCGTCTCGATCGGAAAGGTCACATAGCGCTCGACCTCCTCCGGGGAGAGGCCTTCGGTCTCGGTGAAGATCTGGACAAGCGCGGGAGACGGATCCGGAAAAGCGTCAACCGGCAGACTGCGGAAG
>NCDY01000051.1 GCA_002280405.1 Rhodobacterales bacterium 32-66-9
CATACGCCGGACGCGATCGAGACTGCGCTGAAAGCGCTGCGCCCGCATGTGATGGGGCGGATCGTGGTGGTCTTCGGCGCGGGCGGCGACCGGGACCGGACCAAGCGTCCGCTGATGGGCGCGGCGGCGAAGGCCCATGCCGATGTGCTTTACGTCACCGACGACAACCCGCGCACCGAGGATCCGGCATCGATCCGCCGCGCCATTCTGCAGGCCTGCCCCGAGGCGCATGAGGTTGGCGACCGGGCCGAGGCGATCCTGCGGGCGGTGGACACGCTGTTGCCCGGGGATGCCTTGCTGATCGCGGGCAAGGGGCATGAAAGCGGGCAGATTGTCGGGACGGACATCTATCCCTTCGACGATGTGGAACAGGCAAGCGTCGCGGTTGCGGCCCTGGACGGGGTGATCTGATGCTGTGGTCCTCTTCGGATGCGGCGAAGGCGACGGGCGGGCGGCTGACGCGGAACTGGACGGCGTCAGGTGTGTCGATCGACAGCCGGACGCTGCAGCCTGGCGATCTGTTCGTGGCGCTGAAGGACGCGCGGGACGGGCATGACTTTGTGGCGCGGGCGCTGGAGAAGGGGGCTGCGGCAGCGCTGGTCAACCGGGTGCCGCACGGCGTTTCGCCGGACGCGCCGCTGCTGATCGTGCCGGAGGTTCAGCGCGCGCTGGAGGGCCTCGGGGCCGCGGCCCGCGCGCGGACCGGGGCCAAGGTCGTGGGGGTGACGGGGTCGGCCGGCAAGACCTCGACCAAGGAAATGCTGCGGGCGATCCTGTCGGGGCAGGGGCCGACCCATGCGGCGGAGGCCAGCTACAACAACCATTGGGGCGTGCCGCTGACCCTGGCGCGGATGCCGGCGGACGCCCGGTTCGCCGTGATCGAGATCGGGATGAACCATCCCGGCGAAATTGCACCGCTGGCCCGGCTGGCCCGGCTGGATGTCGCGCTGGTGACGACGGTCGCGCCTGCGCATCTGGAAGCCTTCGACAGCGTCGCGGGGATCGCGCATGAGAAGGCTTCGATCTTCGACGGGCTGGTCGCCGGGGGAACGGCGATCTTCAATGCCGATATCGAATGGACCCCGGTCCTCGCGGACAAGGCGGCGGCTGTCGGGGCGGTGCCGGTCGCCTTCGGGACGGTGGAAGCGGCGGACTTCCGGCTTCTGGAAGCGCGGCTCTGTGACGAAGCGACGGTCTGCCGGGCGACGCGTCGGGGCGAGCCGATCCTCTACAAGGTGGCGTCCCCCGGCAGGCATTTCGCGCTGAACGCGCTGGCCGCCCTTGCGGTGGCCGAGGCGCTGGGGGCCGACCCGATGATCGCGGCACATGATCTGGGCCGCTGGGAGCCACCTGTCGGGCGGGGCCAGCGCGAGCGGATCGTGCTGGACATCGTCGAGGAGACCTATTTCGACCTGATCGACGATGCGTTCAACGCCAACCCGGCCTCGATGGCGGCGGCGCTGGATGTGCTGATCGCGGCGCGGCCGACCGATGGGATCGGCCGTGTCGGCGGGGGGCGCAGGATCGCCATCCTTGGCGACATGCTGGAGCTCGGCCCGACCGAGGCCGCCCTGCATGCCGGGATCGCGCTGCACCCGGGACTGGCGGCGGTGCATCTGATCCACTGCGTCGGGCCGCGGATGAGGGCCCTGCACGACGCCCTGCCCCGCGGCCAGCGCGGCGACTGGGTGGAGACGGCCCTTGACCTGGCCGCGCGCGCCCGCAGCCTGGTCGACGCGGGCGACATCCTTCTGGTCAAGGGCTCGAAGGGGTCGAAAGTGAGTCTGGTCGTTGACGCCCTGCGCAAAATGGGGCAGGCCACACCGCCGACAGAAGGATCCGGGTAAATGTTCTACTGGTTCACCGAATTTTCCGATGGCGGGGATTTCTTCAACCTCTTCCGCTATATCACCTTTCGTGCCGGCGGAGCCTTCGTCACCGCGCTGATCTTCGGATTCCTGTTCGGGCGGCCGCTGATCGAGCTGCTGCGACGGAAGCAGGGCAAGGGTCAGCCGATCCGCGATGACGGGCCGCAGAGCCACTTCTCGAAGGCCGGGACGCCGACGATGGGGGGCCTGCTGATCCTGTCGGCGCTGATGATCTCGACGCTGCTCTGGGCGCGGCTGGACAATCCCTATGTCTGGATCGTGGTGCTGGTCACGCTTGGCTTCGGGCTGATCGGCTTTGCCGACGACTATGCCAAGGTGACCAAGCAGAACACCAAGGGCGTATCGGGCAAGGTCCGCATGGGGCTGGGATTGCTGATCGCGGCGCTGGCAAGCTATGCCGCGGCGCAGTTCCACCCGCCGGAACTGACCAACCAGCTGGCCTTTCCGTTCTTCAAGAACGCGCTGGTGAATCTGGGCATCTTCTTCGTGCCCTTCGGAATGATCGTGATCGTCGGCGCGGCCAACGCGGTCAACCTGACCGACGGGCTGGACGGACTTGCGATCATGCCGGTGCTGATCGCCGGCGGCACGCTTGGGGTGATCTCCTATGTCGTCGGCAACGCCAACTTCGCGGAATATCTCGATGTCCATTTCGTCCCCGGCACCGGCGAGCTTCTGGTCTTTTCCGCGGCGCTGTTCGGGGCGGGCCTCGGCTTCCTGTGGTACAATGCCCCGCCGGCGGCGGTCTTCATGGGCGATACCGGGTCTCTGGCGCTGGGCGGGGCGCTTGGGGCCATCGCGGTCTCAACCAAGCACGAGATCGTGCTGGCCATCGTCGGCGGCCTTTTCGTGATCGAGGCGCTGTCGGTGATCATCCAGGTTCTCTACTACAAGCGCACCAAGAAGCGGATTTTCCTGATGGCTCCGATCCACCATCATTTCGAGAAGAAGGGCTGGGCCGAACCACAGATCGTGATCCGGTTCTGGATCATCAGCGTGATCCTGGCGATGATCGGGCTGGCAACGCTGAAGGTCCGGTGACTTTCCGGGCGATTTCCCTGCCTTTCCGTGCCATTGTTGCGGCATTGGATCGGCAAGGATTTCACCAGGAAACGTCGCGGGCTGACGATTGCCTCTTTCAACCTTCTGAACCTGAACGAGCCGGGGCTGCCGATTTGCCGCGACACCGGCGACCAAGGTCTTCCGCGAACGCTGGTTCAAGGCCGACCGCGAGGTCTACACGCCGCATCAGGGCAACCTCGGCGCTGCGGTTCCTCTTCACGGGTCTGATGCGCGGGAGCGACTCGCCGGCGATCATCCTGGGCGACATCAGCGACAGCCAGATGTCGAACACCGCAAGCATCCTGACCGAACAGCCGAAATATCTGGTGGGCGACAGTATCGGCGGCGGGGACGCGGCGCTTTACGCCGCGCAGACCCTGCCGGAATGCCGCAAGACGCGGGACGTCCATTACACCTGCATTCACCAGGACATGATGGAACGCCTGAACCGTATCCGTGTCAGCCACGAGTTCTACGACAGCAGCCGCAGGCTGGTCTGGCTGTTCGACGGGACGGTGGTGATGAACGATCATCTGAATTGGGACGACCACAGGGACAGCGGGACGAATGACCACGGCATCATTACGGCCCGGTTGAGATGCCGCCCGATCCAGGCCGAGATGCGGGCACTGGCCGTGGCCAGGCCAACCGGTTAGCCAAGGCTGCGCGTCTCGCCCGGGAGCGGGCCGGAAGGGCTGCGGCCGGGTGGAAGGGCGATCAGTGCGGTGCCGCCGGTGTTCGGCGAAAAGACATTGACCGGTTCGCCTGCCGCATTGGCGGATCGGAAGAACCGGGTGCGATGCAGCAGCAGGCTGTAGCCGAGAGGCTGCAGCAAGCCGTGCAGGCGCTGGAGTTTGTCGCGGTCGTGGATCTCGATGTACAGCGCGGGCCGCAGGGTTGCCAGCGTGCGGCGCGCGCCAAGGGCGACGCGATCCTCGAAACCTTCGGTATCGATCTTGATCATGTCGCAGCGGGGCAGGGCCAGGCTGTCCACGGTGATCAGGGGGACCGTGTCGGTCGGGTGCGCGGCACCGGGTTCCAGCGACACGGGCGTTGCGCCGGCATTGTGTCGCCTGACCGGGTCGTGGCGGGGGACCGCGCAGGTCCCCGGCACGTCGCCCACGCCCGCGCGGATGCAGTTCACGGTGGTCAGCTGATTTGCGGTCACATTGGCGCAGAGAAGCTGGAAGCAGTAGTGCTGCGGCTCGACTGAAATGACGTGGCCTGTCGGGCCGACAGTGCGGGCCAGCGCAAGCGTGTGAAAGCCGATGTTTGCCTCAAGATCAAGCACATGATCCCCGACGCGGACCAGAGACAGGATGCTGTCGACCTCGTCGCCGGCGAATTCGCCATAAACCCGCAGCGACCGGCTGATCACGCTGTCGCCCTGCAGGGTGAACATCCTGCCGAAGCGGGTTTCGGCGATCGGGAAGACCGGCAAGGCACTGGTTTGTTCCAACGGCTCGGCTCCGGCGGCCAAGAGGGTCTTCACCTTCATACAGGCTTGGCGGTCTGGCGGGAACAGGGAAGCCCGGGGGATACTCCCGAAACGGGTGTTGCAAGGCATCGCCAATGGCACCGGCTTTGGCCGCCGGCTGGGCAGTCCTTCCTTGCCGGAGGCCGGTCGGTCCCCTAAACCGGCTGGGATCGTTGTCGATGGGACGGGATCGGTCTGCGGCGGAGGTGATGTGGCGGCACAGGATCAGCAAGCGGCCCAGACGCCCGGGGCAACATCCGGGATGGCCAAAGCCACCCTGTCCCGGCATGAGTCAACGTTGCGGGCGCAGTTGGCCGCGTTGCAATCCAGGTGCGAGGCGGCATTCCACCAGTTGCGCGATGCACCGGCGGCCGAGGCCATGGCCCTGCGGGCGGAACTCTCGGGGCTGCACCTGGCGATCGGGGAGACCGTTCGCAGGCTGGCCCAGCTGCCCTGGGAGGGCGCGGGGTCCGAAGCCGAGCTGAGCGAGATCCTGACCAAGACCGCCGGAACGTCGGGCCTTGTCGGCCTTGGAAGACTTGCAGAAGCGCAGGCGGCGCTGGCCATGGGCGAGCTTGGGCCGGCCGATGACATCTTCGCCGAACTTCTGGCGCTGAACGCCGGGCCTGCGGACCAGACCGCGCGCCTGGCCTTCGCGCAAGGGCTGATTGCCGAAGCGGCGATGCGCTGGCCGGATGCTGCGCGGCACTATGCATTGGCGGCTCGGCTGGACCCCGACCTGCGGTCGTTGCAGAAGGCCCGGGCGCTGGCCTGCACGACGGGCGATCTGACTGCGGCGTTCCGGCTGGGCAAGGGACTGATGGTGCTGGCCGAGACGTCGGGGTCGCCCGAAGACCGGGCGATGGCCATGGCCGAGCACGCGCTGACGCTGGAGGCGCAGGACCGCCCCGCCGAAGCCGAGGGAATCCTGCGCAAGGCCGTCCAGAACGGCCGGGCGACGGTTGGGCCGCCAAGCCCGGACCATGCGCGGCATCTGGCGCAACTGGCGCGGGTCCTTGAGGCTCAGGATCGACTGTCGGATGCCGAAAACGCGTTGCGCAAGGCCCTTGACGTGACCCGCGCGACGCTGGGCGAGGCGCATCCGGACTATGCAGGACGGCTGAACGCGCTGGCCGGTCTTCTGCAGGCCCAGGAGCGCGACACCGAGGCAGAACCGCTGCACCACAAGGCGCTTGACCTTGCGCGCGGGTTGGCCGGGGGTCCGCATCCGGTGGTGATCGACTGCCTGACCGGGCTGGCGCAGCTGGCCGAGAGGCTTGGTCGGCTGCCTGTCGCCGAAGGACTCTATCGCCAGGCCCTGTCGCTGGATCTGGCGCTTACCGGCCGGACGCATCCTGACCATGCCGGGCGGCTGTGCGCGCTGGCCGAAGTCGTGCGGGCCGGGCGGAGGATGGCGGAGGCCGAAGCCCTGTTCCGTCAGGCGCTGGCGATCGACCGGGCGACAATCGGCGAGGCGCATCATGATTATGGCGTGGCTCTGAACAATCTGGCCGGCGTGGTCGAGGTGCAGGGTCGCCCAGACGAGGCGGAGGAGCTCTATGCCGCCGCCCTGGCGATTTTCCGCGCCACTTTGGGCGATTTGCATCCCGCGACGCTGAAGGTGACGAAGAATTTCCGCGCCATGATCGCGGCGCAGCTGCCGGGGTCGGTGCATCGGCCCGGGGTAGAGGCGCTTTGGACCTTGGGCCAAGCCGCGTGGCAAGGCCCCGGAACGATAGAGTGACGGCAGGGACTGGCTCGGGGTCGGACCACAGCGTCGGCCTCCCGCCGACAGGTCGGGCTCGCTTGCCGGGCGGTCCGGGCGGAGCGCTGGCTCTTCCCCTTTCGCCTGCCCTGACCTATCCCTGTCGTGGCGCAAGAAGGGGAAACGCATGATCCCGGTAAAGGGCTACGAGGGGCTGAGGGTGGCGGTTCTGGGCTTGGGACGGTCCGGCCTTGCCGCGGCGGCGGCGTTGCGCGCCGGGGGGGCGGAGCCGCTGCTCTGGGACGACAGCGCCGAGGCGCGGTCCAAGGCCGAGGCAGAGGGCTTTGCCCTGACCGACCTGAGCCGACACGCCGCTCTGGACGGGGTGGCGTGCCTGGTGACATCGCCCGGCATCCCGCATCTTTTCCCGCAGCCGAACCCGATCATCGCTCGCGCCCTCGAGGCCGGAGTGCCGGTCGACAATGACATCGGCCTGTTCTTCCAAAGCGCCGCCGGGCCGGACTGGGACGAGATGGAAACGCCGCCCAAAGTGGTGGCGGTGACCGGATCGAACGGCAAGTCGACGACAACGGCCCTGATCCACCACATCCTGCAGGTCGCGGGCAGACGGACCCAGATGGCCGGGAACATCGGCACGGGGGTCCTGTCCATCGACCCGCCGCGGAATGGCGAGGTGGTGGTGCTGGAACTGTCGTCCTACCAGACCGAGCTTGCCCGCGCGCTGACCCCGGATGTGGCGGTCTTCACCAACCTGTCGCCCGATCACCTCGACCGCCATGGCGGGATGGGCGGATACTTTGCTGCAAAGGCGCGGCTGTTCACGCTGGGCGGGCCGGACCGGGCCGTGATCGGCGTGGACGAGGTCGAGGGGCGGTTCCTGGCGGGTGCGCTGGCGCAGGGCGCGCAGGACGACCGGGTGATCCGGGTCTCCTCGGGGCAGAAGCTGGAAGGCTTCGGCTGGTCGGTCTTTGCGCGCAAGGGGTTTCTGGCCGAATGGCGGAAGGGGCGGCAGGTGGCCTCGATCGACCTGCGCGAAATCAAAGGGTTGCCGGGTGCGCACAACCACCAGAACGCCTGTGCGGCCTATGCGGCCTGCCGGTCGCTGGGGTTGGCGCCGAAGCTGATCGAGGGGGCGCTCCATACGTTTGCCGGGCTGCCGCATCGCAGCCAGATGGTGGGCGAAAGGGCGGGGGTCCGGTTCGTGAACGACTCCAAGGCGACGAACGTGGATTCGGCGGCGAAGGCGTTGCAGGCGTTTCCGCGCATCCGCTGGATCGCCGGCGGGATGGGCAAGGACGGCGGGATCGCCGGTTTGAAGCCGCATCTCGGCTCGGTGGTGAAAGCCTATTTCATCGGCCACTCCGCCCGCGACTTCGCGTTGCAGGTCGGCGAGGTGCCGCATGAAATCTGCGAAACGATGGCGCGGGCGGTGGCGCGGGCGGCAGAAGAAGCCGAAGCGGGGGAGGTCGTGCTTCTCGCCCCGGCGGCGGCAAGTTTCGACCAGTATCCGAACTTCGAGAAGCGGGGCGAGGATTTCGCGGCGCGGGTGAAGGCGCTGATCGGGTAGATCTTCCCGCCGCCTCGTCGAAGCCCTTCGGGCACTCCTCGGAGGGTGACCTCAGCGATGAGTGCCCGAAGGGCTCGAAGAGCGGACTGTCAGACCGCCAGCAGCCTGCCGTCCTGTGCCGCCGAGGCTTCGGCCTTGTCCAGAAGGACCTGGAGCGCCGCTCCCCGGGCGAAATCGGGCTCGGCCGGGCCTTCCTTGCGGATCGCGGCGATGAAGCGCTGGTAGACGGTCGGGACGGGCGGGCAGTCGACATCGACCCAGGTGCCGTCCTTGATGTTGTCCCCGGTCGAGGCGCGCAGATGGCTTTCCCCTTTCTCGAAGCGCACCTCGATCCCGCCGGTCAGGCCGTAAAGCCGAAGCCGCAGGTCGTTCAGGTGGCCGGTGGCAAAGCGGGTCGCGCCGACGGTGCCAAGCGCGCCGTTCGCGAGGCGCACCTGCATCGTGGCGCTGTCGTTGGCGTCAAGGACATACTCGCCGATCTGCCCGCCCGGTGTCTTGTCGAAGGTCTGCAGCAGGCACGAGATCTGCACCGCATCCATCCCTCCTTGTCCCAGTGGCCCCAGGCGGGCTGGGTCAGCCAGCTTTGCAGGTAGGAGGCCTCGAAATGCCGGATCGGGCCGATGGTCCCGTCGTGGACCATCCGCGCCGCCTTCTGCAGGGCGGGGACGTTGCGATAGGTGAGGTTGACCATGTTGACCACGCCAGCCGTCGCGGCGGCGGCGGCCATTTCGCTGGCATGGGCGGCGTTGGTGGCCAGCGGCTTCTCGCACAGGACATGTTTCCCGGCAGCGAGGAACGGGAGCGTCGTTGCGTAATGCGCCGCGTCGGGTGTGACGTTGGTCACGGCATCGAATGCGCCCCAGCCGATGGCGTCCTGCACGGAAGGAAAGCCGTGCGGGATGGTGTGCGTCGCCCGGAAGGTGGCGAGTTGTTCGGCACGGGTGTCGATCCCGGCGACAAGGGTGACGCCGGGGATCGCGGCGAAGTTCTCGGCATGGGTCTTCGCCATGCCGCCGGTGCCGAGGATCAGAAGACGGACGGGCTGCATCAGCGGTACCCGGCCTCGCCGTCGTGGTGCAGGCGGGGCCCGCGCTCCTCCAGCGGTTCCAGGGTCTTGCCGACGGGGGTGTTCGGCGCATCGGTGGGTTTCGCAAGCCGCGCTTCGGGGTTGTGCGCCCAGCGGACGCCGTTGGCGATAATCCTCTGCACCATCGGCTGGTGGTAGGTCGGGTAGGTCTCATGGCCAGGGCGGAAGTAGAAGATGTTGCCCGCGCCGCGCCGGTAGGTGAGGCCGGATCGGAACACCTCACCACCCTGGAACCAGCTGACGAAGACGGTTTCCAGCGGTTCGGGGACGCCGAAGGGCTCGCCATACATCTCTTCGTATTCGATCTCGAAATGGTCAGGGATCCCCCGGGCGATGGGGTGCTGGCGACTGGTCACCCACAACCGCTCCCGTTCCCCGGCCTCGCGCCACGAAAGGTTGCACGGCGCGCCCATCAGGCGCTTGAAGGGTTTCGAGAAGTGGGCGGAGTGCAGGAAGATCACGCCCATGCCGGACCAGACGGCCTCGGCGACACGCTCGACGATCTTGTCATCGACGTCGCCGTGGGCGGCATGGCCCCACCAGATCAGCACGTCGGTTTCGGCGAGTTTGGCGGCGGTCATGCCGTGTTCCTTGTCCTGCAAGGTCACGGTGGTCGCGGTGATGCCGTCTTCCTTGTTCAGGAATTCGGCAATCGTGCCGTGCATGGTCTTCGGGTAGACCTCGGCCACGACCTTGTTCTTCTGCTCATGGACATTCTCGCCCCAGACGGTGACGCGGATGGACATGGAGTGTCTCCTTCAAGTGAATGCGCCCCCGGGGACGGACCCCGAGCGCGCGGGGGTGGGGTCAGCGGACGGGCTTGCCGTCAGTGTCGAAGCGGTAAAGGTGGCCTGCCTGCGGGGCGAGCGACACCTTGGCTCCGACTTCGATGTTGGCCTTGCCGGGGCGGCGGACGATGACGGGTTCGTCACTGCCGATTTCCACGAAGAGGAAGTGGTCCGAGCCAAGGTCCTCGACGTGCAGCACCTCGCCCGACCAGGGGCCGTTCGAGACCACCTCGATATGCTCGGACCGCGCGCCAAGGGTGGTGCAGTTGTGGTCGGCGGCGAATTTCCCGGTCAGGAAGTTCATCTTCGGGCTGCCGATGAAGCCCGCGACAAACAGCGAGTTCGGATGTTCGTAAAGCTCCGCCGGGGTCCCCGCCTGTTCCAGCTTGCCGTCGCGCAACACGGCGATCCGGTCGGCCAATGTCATCGCCTCGACCTGGTCGTGGGTTACATAGATCATCGTGACGTTGGACATCGAGTGGTGCAGCTTGGCGATCTCCAGCCGGGTCTGCACCCGCAACGCGGCGTCAAGGTTCGACAGCGGTTCGTCGAACAGGAACACGCGCGGGTCTCGGACGATGGCGCGGCCGATGGCGACGCGCTGGCGCTGGCCACCCGAAAGCTGCTTCGGCAGGCGGTCAAGAAGGTGGTCGATCTGGAGGAGCTTCGCCGCGTTTTCCACCCGCTTTCTGATCTCGGCCTCAGACGTTTTGTCCAGCTTCATCCCGAAAGCCATGTTGTCATAGACCTTCATGTGCGGATAAAGCGCGTAGCTTTGGAACACCATGGCGATCCCACGCTTGGACGGGATCAGGTTGTTCACCCGTTCCCCGTCAAAGGTCATGTCGCCGGTGGTGATCTCTTCCAGACCCGAGATCAGGCGCAGAAGCGTGGACTTGCCGCAGCCCGAAGGCCCGACGAAGACCATGAATTCGCCCTTCTCGATGGTCAGGGTGATGCCCTTGATCACCTGCACGGCACCGTAGGACTTGGTGACGTTCTTCAACTCGATCTTTGCCATAGTGTCAGCCCTTCACGCCGCCCGCGGTCAGACCCGCGACGATCTTGCGTTGGAAAATGAGGACGAGGATGATCAGCGGGACGGTCACGATGACGCTTGCCGCCATGATCGGCCCCCAGGGAATCTCCTGCTGCGAAGCCCCGGAGAGTAGTCCGATGGCCACTGGCACCGTCCGGGTCGTTTCCGAACTGGTGAAGGTCAGGGCGAACAGGAATTCGTTCCAGGCGCCGATGAAGGCCAGAAGGCCGGTCGTGACCAGGGCGGGCCACAGCAGCGGCAGGAACACTTTGGTGATGATGATCCAGGGGGTGGCGCCGTCGACGATGGCGGCCTCCTCGATCTCGACCGGCAGATCGCGCATGAAGGTGGTCAGCACCCAGACCGTGAAGGGCAGGGTGAAGATCACGTAGGACATGATCATCGCCCAGGGCGTGTTGAAGATGCCGAGGAAGCGGACGAGTTCAAACAGGCCCGCCAGCACGGCGATCTGGGGAAACATCGACACGGCGAGGATCATCATCAGCAGCAGCCCCCGCCCCCGGAACCGCACCCGCGCCAGGGCGTAGGAGGCGGTGACGGCCAGAAATAGGGCGAAGGCCACGGTGGTCGTCGCGATGAAGACCGAATTCCAGATCGAGCGCACAAAGTTGCGCCCGCCCAGAACGGAGGTGTAATTGCTCCAGTCGAGGGACCTGGGCCAGTAGTTGACCTTGAACAGCTCGGTCCCGGTCGCGAAAGACGTGACGATCGCGTAGTAGAAGGGGAAGACCGAGAACAGAACGATCACCACGACAAGCGCGTAGAAGGCGATGGTGGTCAGCAGTTTCTGCGCGGTCATCTCTGTCCCTCCCCGGAAAGGTCGACCTTGCCCAGCCAGATGTAGAGGCTGACGAAGATGGCGATGATCGCGAAGAGAAGCGTGGACTGCGCCGCCCCATAGGCGAACTTGTCGAAGTCGATCATGTTCTCGCGGCTGATCACCGACATGGTCTTGGTGGCGGCGCTGTTGGGTGTCAGCACATAGACCAGGTCGAAGATGCGCAGGGCGTCGAGCATTCGGAAGATGATCGCGACGGCGAGCGCCGGGCGGATCAGCGGCAGGGTGATCTTGAAGAACACCCGGACCGGGTTGATGCCGTCCAGCCTTGCCGCCTCGTAGATGTCGCGCGGGACCATCTGCAGGCCCGCCAGGATCAAAAGTGCCATGAACGGCGTGGTCTTCCAGATGTCGACCATCAGGACCGCATACATCGCCGTGTCGACCGAGGCGGTCCAGGCGATCTTCTGGTCGATCAGACCCAGGTTAAGCATCATGTCGTTGATGATCCCGAACTGGTCGTTCAGCATCCAGGCCCACATCTTGGCCGACACGATGGTGGGGATCGCCCAGGGGATCAGGATGGCCGCGCGCACCAGGCCCCGCCCCTTGAATTCGGCGTTGAGGACGAGGGCGACGATCAGCCCGAGCAGCGTCTCGAACAGGACCGAGACGAAGGCGAAGCGCACCGTGTTCCAGACCGCGTTCCACCAGGCCGGATCGACCAGCGTGCCACGATAGATCACCCTGCCGCTTTCCAGCGTGCGAATCGAAAGATAGTTGTTGAAGCCGATCCATTCACCGCCATACAGGTCGGACAAAAGCGTGTCGGTCAGCGAAAACCAGATCGTGCGCAACAGTGGCCAAGCGGCCACGAGAAACAGTGCAGCAAGCATCGGTGCGAGGAACCAGAAGGCCGCGCGTTGCCGTTGCCGCGAGAGGCTGATTCCTCCGTCCTTCGTTGCCATCATACCCTCCCCTGTCGGGATCCGTTCCGAAACCCGGTTGGAAAAGGCGGGCGGCTTGCCAAAGCGTCAGCCGCCCGCCGCTGGGGTCAGTCAGGTCCGGGAGGACTTACCAGCCCGACCCCTTGAGGTCTGTCAGATCGGCCTCGAGAAGTTCCAGGTTTTCTGCCGCGGTGCCGTTGCCCGACAGGGTGTCATGCACCGCCGACCAGAACTTGGCCGAAACCTCGTTGTACTTGCCCAGCGTCGGGGCCGAGGGGCGCGGAACGGCGTTCAGGAACACGTCCTTCCATTGCGGGATGATCGGCTGAGCGGCAGCGATGTCGGGGTCGTCGTAGAGGGCCACGATCGTCGGCAGGTTCGATTCCGCGATGGCGCGCTGCTTCTGTGCCTCGGGGCCGGCGAGGTAGAGCGCGAGACTGATCGCGGCCTCCTGCTTGGTCGAATATTTCGACACCGCGACGTTCCAGCCGCCCAGCGTCGCGGCCGAGGTGTCGCCTTCCTTGCCGACGGGCAGGGTGGTCACGCCAAAGAGGCCCTTGACCGCCGAATCCTCGCCATTGCCCAGACCATAGGCATAGGGCCAGTTGCGCATGAAGACGGCATTGCCGGTCTGCCAAACGCCGCGCGATTCCTCTTCCTGGTAGGCCAGAACGCCTTCCGGGCTGATCGTGCCGACCCAGGATTTCGCCATCTCCAGCGCGGCGACCGCGTTCGGGTTGTTGACCGAGATCGTGCCATCGGGTTCTACGATCTGGCCGCCGCCATAGGACTTGATCCATTCCAGCGCGTCGGCGGTCAGGCCTTCGTAGGCGTTGCCTTGCCAGACGAAGCCCCAGAGGTCGGTCTTGCCTTCCTTGCGCTCGGCATCCTGGATGAACTGAGCGGTCTCGGTCAGCTCGGCCCAGGTCTTCGGCGGCGTCTTGCCGTATTTGTCCAGAAGGTCCTTGCGGTAGTACAACGCGGGCGCGTCGGTGAAGATCGGCAGGGCAACCAGCTTGCCGTTCACGGTCTGCGACTCGATGATCGACGGGAAGTGCGTCGGCGCCAGATCCTTGGCCGCCTCGGTCAGATCGACGAAATGGTCGGCCAGCTGCGGTGCCCAGATCACGTCGGTTTGATAAAGGTCGATGTCGGTCGCGCCCGCAGCAAGCCACAGGCGATACTGGCCGAACTGGTCGGTGGTCGAGGCCGGCATCGGGACCAGCGTTACCGTGTTGCCGGTGGCCTCCTCCCACGGCTTGACCAGGGTCTTGAAGTTCTCGACTGCGTTGCCCACGGCACCGGAGACATAGAACAGCTCTACCGCCATGGCGGGCGCGCCGAAGACAGCGAGCATGACGGCAGTTGCGGTCGCGCGAAGAGCGCGGCCTTTCAGGATGGTCATCGGTTATCCTCCCAAAGGGCGCCTTTCGCGGCGCTCGCTCTCTGTAAAAACGCGGTGGTTGTGCCAGGTGACAGCGACACACTATCCAAAACGTTTTGGAAGAAATAGCCTCCAAAGCGCTTTCGGTCAACGATTCGCTGCACCTCACCGCCGTTTTTCGGTATGGCTTGCCAGTCTGTCCGGTTGCGGCGATCCTGCAAGGATGGTGCAGGATACCGTCACTTTGCGGCTGCGGCTTCTGTTCGGCGACCGGCTGGTCTTCGGGCCGGGCAAGGGCGAGCTTCTTTCCCGCATCGCCGAGACCGGGTCCATCGCGGCAGCTGGTCGGGCCATGGGGATGAGCTACCGCCGCGCCTGGGCGCTGGTCGAGGAAATGAACGCCGCGTTTCGCGCGCCTCTTGTGCTGTCCGTGCGCGGTGGCGCGGGCGGTGGGGGCGCGGCTCTGTCGCCCGAGGGGCGTGACGTCCTGGCAGCCTATCGCGCGCTGCTTGCGACGATCGAGGCGGCTGCGGCCCCCGAGGTGGCGCGGATCGCGGACCTGCTGTCGGATATGTCCGAAAGGAAATAACGCTTGCCTCGCGGCACTTTCCGGCAATATGTTCTGCCAGACATAACGAGGGTCCGATGCGACTTGCGCCGTACTTTGCCGCCGCTGTGCTGGCCGCCACGCCTGCTCTGGCCGAGGTCACGGTCTTTGCCGCCGCCAGCCTGAAGACCGCGCTGGACGAGGTGGCGGCGGACTGGACCGAAAAGACCGGCGTCAAGGTCCTGCTGTCCTATGGCGGAACCCCGACTCTGGCCAGGCAGATCGAGGCCGGTGCCCCGGCCGACATCTTCGTCTCGGCCGCCGGGACCTGGATGGACTACCTGCAGGACCGCAAGCTGATCCGGCCGGAAACCCGGCGCGACATTCTGGGCAACAGACTGGTCCTGATCTCGTCCACCTCGCGCGCGGCATTCGTCAAGCTGGATACCGGCGCGAAAGTGAAGGACCTTCTGGGGGACGAACGGCTTTCGATGGCGTTGGTGGATGCCGTCCCGGCGGGCCAATACGGCAAGGAGGCGCTGATGTCGCTTGGTGTCTGGGATGCGGTCAAGGATCAGGTCATCCAATCCGAGAACGTGACACAGGCCTTGCGGCTGGTCGCGACCGGCGAGGTGGCCTTCGGGATCGTCTACATGTCCGATCTTGTCGGCGACGGTGGTGCGGTCAAGCTGGTGGGATCATTCCCGGAAGACAGCCATCGGCCGATCGTCTATCCGGCCGCGCTGACCGCTGACGGCGCCGGACCCGAAGCGGCGGCGTTTCTGGATTACCTCGCCGACCCCGCGGCGATCGCGGTCTTCCAGAGGAACCGCTTCGTTCCGGTTGCCGCTGGCCGCGCCGACTGCGGCCGTCCTCTCTTTGCAGCCCGATGCGCCGACGCCGCACCATGACAGGTGGCAGTCATGCCTGACTGGCTGACGCCGGAGGAATGGCAGGCGCTGAGCCTGTCGCTGAAAGTCTCGTTCTGGGCGACGGTTGTCAGTCTGCCCCCTGGCGTCGCTGTGGCCCAGGCGCTGGCCAGGGGGCGGTTCCCCGGCCATGGGCTGCTGAACGGGCTGGTGCATCTGCCGCTGATCCTGCCGCCGGTGGTGACGGGGTATCTTCTTCTCTTGACCTTCGGGCGGCAGGGCTGGCTCGGCAGCGCGCTGTGGGACTGGTTCGGCTTCACCTTCGCCTTCCGCTGGACCGGAGCGGCACTGGCGGCGGCGGTGATGGCCTTTCCGCTGCTGGTCCGGGCGATCCGGCTGGCGCTGGAGGCAGTGGACCCCAAGCTGGAACAGGCGGCGGCGACGCTGGGGGCCTCGCGGGTTGTGGTGTTCCTGACGGTCACGCTGCCCCTGATCCTGCCCGGGGTGATTGCGGGCGCGGTCCTGGCCTTCGCCAAGGCGATGGGCGAGTTTGGCGCCACGATCACCTTCGTCGCCAATATCCCGGGCGAGACGCAGACCCTTCCAACGGCGATTTATGCGTTTCTGCAGCTGCCGGGGGGCGATGCAGCGGCGCTGCGGCTCGTGGCGATCTCGGTCGCGCTGGCGATGGGGGCGCTGGTCGTGTCGGAATTGCTGTCGCGGCGGGTGGCGGCAAGGATTGCCGGAAAATGACGCTGCACATCCAGTTGCGCCATGCCTTTCCCGACTTCCGGCTGGAGGTCGACATGGTGCTCCCCGGCGGCCTGACCTGCCTTTTCGGTCGGTCGGGATCGGGCAAGACCAGCATCGTGAATGCCGTCGCGGGACTGCTGCGACCCGATGCGGCGCGGATCGTCCTGGATGGTTCAGTGTTGAACGATCTGCCGCCGCACAGGCGCGATCTGGGCTATGTGTTCCAGGACGCGCGGCTTTTCCCGCATCTGACCGTGGCCGAGAACCTGTGCTACGGTCCCCGCGTCCGCCGCCGCAAGGTCGAGGGGATGGCGCAGGTGGTCGAGCTTCTGGGGATCGGCGGGCTCCTGTCGCGCCGCCCGGGGACGCTGTCGGGGGGCGAAAGGCAACGGGTGGCAATCGGACGGGCGCTGCTGGCCCGACCTCGGCTTTTGTTGATGGACGAACCGCTGGCCGCGCTGGACGAGGCCCGGAAGGCGGAAATCCTGCCCTATATCGAGGCCCTGCGGGACGAGACCGGCCTGCCGATCCTGTATGTCAGCCACTCCCTTCCCGAAGTGGCGCGTCTGGCCACGACCATCGCGGTGATCGAGGCGGGGCGGGTTGCGGCACTGGGGCCGGCGGCGGCGATCCTGTCGGACCCGGTCGCTGCCCCGCTTCTGGGGCTGCGCGAGGCAGGCGCGGTCCTGACAGCGCGAATCGCAAGCCATGAGGACGATGGCCTCACGCGGCTGACGACGGCGGCGGGGCCGCTGTGGCTTCCCCGCATCGCCGGGGTTCCGGGCGGCAGGGTCCGGGTCCGCATCGCGGCGCAGGACGTGATCCTGTCGCGCGACCGGCCGCTCGGACTGTCGGCGCTGAACATCCTGCCCGCCACGGTCGCGGCACTGCACGATGGCCAGGGGCCCGGAGTGCTGGTGCGGCTGGAGCTCGGGACCGAATTCCTGCTGGCGCGGCTTACCCGGCGCTCGGCGCAGGCGCTGCGGCTTGCGCCGGGGGTCGGTGTCTTTGCAGTGCTGAAATCGGTCGCCGTGGCGCAGGCCGATGTCGGTGCCACGGCGCCATCGGACTGACGCCGCACGGGCCCGTTCCGCGCGGAAAACCGGCGCGCGCGGTCTGCGCGGTTACCGAAGGTTGAATCACGCAGTGTGCCGTTGACAGCCCCACCGGGTGCAGGAGTATTGTCGCACCGCCGGGGTGGTGCCTGCAGCTGACAAGCTCCTGTTACACGGGGTCTGCTAGTCAATGTCTGGTGCGCTCGCGTAAACGAGAATCCGGGGACAGCCCGCGCGCTTCATGCCTTTCAAACTAGGGAGACTACCGTGACACACGACACATCCGCCTTCAGCCGCCGCCGGTTCCTGCAAGGGTCCGCGGTCGGTGCGGGCATTCTCGCAGCCCCTGCCATCGTCTCGTCGCAGGCGCTGGCCGCGTCGGGCACCGTGAACTTCGTCGGTTGGGCGGGATATCCGGCGCTGGCCGAAAAGGTGTTCCCGGCCTTCGCCGCGGCCACCGGGATCAAGGTCAACTTCAAGGAACTGCCCGACCAGGAAACGATGTTCGCCGAAGGCAAGGTTGCCCTCGAGGCGGGCGGCGTCGACGTGCTTGAGCCGGCGATCGACCGTTGGGGCGGCTGGAACTCGAACGGCCTTCTTGGCCCATGGGATCCCGCGAAACTGGCGATGGACAACTATCTGCCGGGTCTGGCGGACGGGTCAGCAGGTGAGCGCAGCCGCGCCGACGGCAAGCTGATGTATGTGCCGTCGAACTGGGGCACCGAGGCGCTGGTCGCCAACGAGGCAAATGCCAAGCTGTCCTCGCCGCCGTCGCTGGGCGATCTCTTCAACCCGGAAAACTCGGCGGTGCTGCGCCCCCACTCGACCCTGGCCGCGATGGGTCGCTGGCTGGATGCGACCGGCAAGCTGCCGCGTCCGTGGATGGATGGCTACACCGACATGGCCGCGATGACCGAGCTGTGGGATATCGCGCTTGCCGAGGCGATCAAGGCCAAGGGCAATGTCGTGCAGTGGTGGTCGGGCGAGAACGAGGCCAACGCCGGCTTTACCGCGAACGGCGCGACGATCGGCCTGAACTGGGATTCGACCGGCTACAACCTGCGCAAGGACGGCTACAAGTACATCGCCCCGGTCGAAGGCGCCTTTGCCTGGCACCAGGGCTTCGTGCTGATGAAGAACGCGACCAACGTCGACGAAGCGCACGAGTTCGCCAAGTTCGTCTCGACACCGGAGGGTTCGGCGATGTGGGCGGCCGCTTTCTCGTCGAACGCGGTGGGCAAGGGCTCGGCCGAGTTCGTCGATCCGGAAGTGGCGGCCTACTACGGCGGCACTTTCGACGACGCGGCGCTGGCAAAGCTGTGGTGGTGGCCCGAGCAGTCGGCCGAATTCATCGCCAAGCGGTCGGAATACGCCGACAAGTACAAGGCAGCCTGAGTGCGACCTCAAGCTGCGGCACGCCGGGCCCGAAAGGGCTCGGCGTGTCTTTTTCGGGCGGTGCCGCGTCGGTCTGGACCGAAGATCGGCTGCAAACTGGCGATACCCATTGCAGGGGCCGGGCGGCCCTTCTAGCCTGCAACGAAAAGAATGAACTTCAGGGGGACCACGCCGACCATGAGCGCGGGAATTGATCTGGAAAATGTCTGCTGCGACTTCGGCACCTTCCGGGCCGTGGACAATGCCACCGTGTCGATCAAGCCTGGCGAGTTCTTCTCGTTCCTTGGTCCCTCCGGCTGCGGCAAGACCACGATCCTGCGCATGGTGTCGGGGTTCATCGAACCGACCGAAGGCGCGATCCGCATCGGCGGCAAGGACGTGAAGGGCACCCGGCCCAACCAGCGGCCGACAGCGCTGATCTTCCAGAACCTCGCGCTTTTTCCGCTGATGCCGATCTGGGAGAACATCGCCTTCGGTCTGGAGGTACGCGGCATCGACAAGGCGACCCGCCGCAAGAAGGCCGAAGACCTGCTGAAGCTCGTCGATCTGCCCGGGGCCGCCGACAAGATGGTCAGCCAGTTGTCGGGCGGGCAGAAGCAGCGCGTCGCCATCGCCCGCGCCCTGGCGGTCGAGCCCTCGGTGATGCTGCTGGACGAACCCCTGTCAGCCCTTGACCTGAAGCTGCGCCAGCACATGCGGGCCGAGTTGCGCGCGATCCAGAAACGCACCGGCGTCACCTTCATCTACATCACCCATGACCAGGGCGAGGCGCTGGCGATGTCCGACCGCGTCGGCGTCATGAGCCAGGGCCGCATCCAGCAGATCGCCGCCCCGCGCGACATCTACGACAACCCGGTCAACGGGTTCGTGGCCAGTTTCGTCGGCGAGAACAACATCTTCGAGGGCGATGTCGGCCCGGCCTCCGGCGGCATCGCTGCCCTGACCGGCCCGCATGGGGCCTTCCGCGCCCGGGTTCTGCCCGATGCCGCCGGAAAGGCGCTGAAACTTTACGTCCGGCCCGAACACACGGTCCTGACCCGCGCGAAAGCCGCCGAGAATTCGGTGCAGATGGAGGTGACGGAAGTCGCCTTCGAAGGCGCCTTCATCTCGGTCCACGGCCAAGCGGCGGGGGGCAAACGCCTGTCTGCCGAAGTCAAGAACGACGGCGTCACCCCGGTGCCGCAGGTGGGCGAGACGGTCTTTGCCAGCTTCGATGCCGCGCGGGCGCTTCTGCTCCCGGATGCGAACGTCAGGGGGTAGGGCGATGCAGGATCTTCTCCGCCGCTACGGGACCGGGCTGACCACGCTGTTCTGCCTGCTGGTCGCCTTCTGGATCCTGGTCCTTGTGATCCTGCCGAACTTCTCGATGCTGTTCGAAAGCTTTTTCCCCTATCTGCCGGTCGCCGAACTTGGCGGGCCGAAGGATGTCTTCACGCTGCAGAACTACGAGAAGATCCTGGCCAACCCGATCCAGACCTCGTGGTTCGGCCTGCCGATCACCCTTCCGATCCACGTCAGCACCTTTGTCGACACCGTCTTCTTCTCGGCACTGGTCACGCTGATGACACTGATCCTTGCCTATCCTCTGGCCTATTTTCTGGCCAAGATTGCCAGCCCGAGGTCGATCCCGACGCTCCTTCTCCTCCTCTTCATCCCGATGTGGGTGTCCGAGGCGCTGCGGGCCTTCGCTTGGTATATCATCCTTACCTTCAACGGCCCGCTGAACGCATTGCTGAAGGCGCTGGGCATCATCGACCAGGGCATCCGCTGGCAGAACGGGGTGTTCAGCTCGTATGATGCCATCGTCATCGTGCTGACCTATTGCTACGTCCTGTTCATGCTGTTCCCGATCTACACGTCGATCACCTCGCTTGACACCAATCAGATCGAGGCGGCCGAGGATCTGGGCTCGCCCTGGTGGCGCACGCATCTGCGCGTGGTGATCCCGCATGCCAAGCCCGGCATAGCCTCGGGCTGCGTGATGGTGTTCATGCTGTCGGCCGGGTCGCTTCTGGTGCCGACCGTCGTCGGGTCGACCAAGGCGAACTGGTTCCCGCAGACGATCTACGCCTGGTTCAACGACGCGCTCGACTGGAACACCGGTGCCGCCTATTCGATGATCTTTCTTCTGGTCAGCATCATCTTCGTCATCCTTGCGATGCGGGTCTTCAGGGTCAAACTGTCGGATATCGCCAAATGAGCCGGAACCGCGCTTTCCTGGGGCAGCTCTATTTCGGGCTTTTCGTGCTGTACCTGCTGGTGCCGCTGGTCGTGATGGCGGGGGCGGCATTCAACGACAGCAAGCTGCCGACGGTTGCACCGTGGAAGGGCTTTACCTGGCAATGGTTCGGGGACCTCTGGGCCGATCAGGTGATGTGGGGGGCCTTCCTGAACTCGATCCTCGTCGCTCTGGCGGTAGTGGCGCTGGCGGTGCCGATCGGAACGGCGGCGGCGATCGTGCTGAACTCGATCTCGGGGCGCGGCAGCGCTGGGTCAGGTCAGCTATATCGCGGCCTATGTGATGCTTCTGGTGCTGGCGCGGCTGCAAAGTTTCGATCCCGGGCTGGAAGAGGCGGCGCTGGACCTTGGCGCCAGTCACGGCCAGGTCTTGCGACGGATCCTTTTGCCACATCTCTCTCCGGCGATCGCGGCCTCGGCAGCCATCGCCTTCTTCCAGTCGATCGAGAATTTCAACGTCACGCTTTTCACCAAGGCAAGCGAAACGACCCTCACGGTCTACGTCTTCAGCCAGGTCCGGTCGGGGATTACCCCCAAGATCAATGCGCTGGCCTTCCTTCTGATCCTGCTGACGCTGGTCCTCGCCCTGGTCTACGAGGCGAACCGGCGTCGCAAGGCCCGCATCGAAGCCGAGCGCGAGGCCGAGGCGCGCCGGGCGGAAGCGGCGGCGCTGCTGTGACGCGGGCGGCTGGCAGGGGATGACCCTTTGCCGAACGCCTGCAACCAAGCCCTTGATCTTGCAGCGACAGGCAGCCTTCCCGCGCGTGGGCTGTCGGACTTAGATCGGGATGATGTTTCCATCAAACATCATCCCGATCTCGGTTCTTGGTGGTCGCGTGATTGATGCGGAAAACCGGATTCCACTTTTCCTCATCCCGCTCTAAAGCCCCTGCAGCAGCACCTCGCACAGGGCGGATCCGGGGTCGGCCAGTGCATCGATCACGCTGAAATGGTGCTGCCCGGGATCCACGGTCCAGGGGCAGCCCCATGCCTCAGACAGGAGCCGCGCCTGCATCAGGAAGGCCGGGCGTTCCTCGGCCCCGACCCAGACATGGGCCGTCACCCCGTCGCGCAAGGCGTGCCGCGCCGGACTTTCGCTGGCCGCCTCGTCCGCGTCGATCTTCAGCGTCGCGTTCATCCCGGTCGCCATCAGCGGCCCAAGTTCCGCGAGGGGAGAGATCGGCACCACCCGTGTCGGCGCAGCCCATCCGGGCCGCCAGATGCCCCCCGGCGGAATGCCCGGTCACCACCATCGGCCCGGCGACACGAGTGCCGACGAACCAGCAGGCGCGGGCAACCTCTGCCGTGATCCCGGCGATCCGCGCGGCTGGGGCCAGCGTGTAGCTGGGCAGCGCCACCGCATACCCGCGCGCCAGGGGGCCCGCCGCCAGATGCGACCAGTGCGCCTTCGAGAACAGGTGCCAGTAGCCGCCATGGACAAAGACGACCACACCCTTGGCCGATCCATCGGGCAGGAAGAGGTCAAGCCGCTCGCGCGGCGCCGGTCCATAGACGACATCAGGCTCCAGCCGTGACTTGCGCGACCGGCGGAAGGCAGCGGCGGCCTCGGTCCAGCGCGCGGGATAGTCGGCGGACCCCGGAATGAAGGCTCCGTTCGCGTGGTCGCGGTCGGGATCGGGCCAGCGGTAGGGCGGATGGGACACTCGGGCGCTCCGTTCGGGATTTGGCTCAGACTGCGCCGGCCGGACGGCCAACCGCAAGAGGTGCCGGTGCCAGCCCGTTGCTGGCACCGGTGCCTTGCTTGCGCGCGGCGGGGAAGCCGGGCATATGCTTGACCCCGGGGCCATTGGGAGAGGCACGTGCCGAGGCGCATCGACAACCGGCCGCAGACCGCAGAGGCGCGGGTGCCATGGTCCATGCGTCCGGCAGGCGGCCCCGATCAGGGCTCTGACCGCTGCGATCTGGCTGACCGGCGGTATCCCAACACGCCAGAGTGTGTTCAAGCCGGGGACTTTGAAGCATGAAACCGATCGTCATTCTGGGAATTTTCGTCGCCGACACCGCCTACCGCGCCGACCGCATGCCGAAGATGGGCGAGACGATCCTCGGCCGCAGCTTCGCCCTCGGGCCTGGGGGCAAGGGGTCGAACCAGGCAGTTGCGGCGGCCATGGCCCGGTCGGCAGCCGGTGGCAGGACGCATTTCATCACCCGGCTTGGCAAGGACGATTTCGCCCGGATCGCCCGGACGACCTGGGCGAAGGCGGGCGTCGAGGCCGAAGTGATCGAGGATGCCGACAGCTATACCGGCGCGGCCTTCATCTTTCTCGAAGAGGCGACGGGGAACAACGCGATCATCGTGTCCCCCGGTGCCGCCGCACGGATCACTCCCGGCGATCTTGATGCCAGCGCCGGTCTGATCCGCTCGGCGTCGGTGTTTGTGACCCAGCTGGAACAGCCGATCCCGGCGGCGCGCCGCGGGTTGGAGATCGCCCGGGCGGCGGGGGTGACGACGATCCTGAACCCGGCCCCGGCGGCGGCGCTGGATGATGCGATGCTGGCCCTGTGCGACTATGTGACCCCGAACGAATCCGAGGCCGAGGCATTGACCGGACTGCCCGTCACCTCGGTCGCCGAGGCCGCGGCTGCTGCCGACGTGCTTCTGGCACGGGGGGTCGGTGCGGCGGTCGTGACGCTGGGCAGCAACGGGGCGCTTTACCGCGACAGGAACCGGTCCGTGCATGTGCCGGTGATCAGCGCCGGGCCAGTGGTAGAGACCACCGGCGCGGGCGATGCGTTCAACGGCGGCTTTGCCGTTGCCCTGTCGGAAGGCCGCGACGTGGTCGAGGCGGTGCGGTTCGGCTGCGCCACGGCCGGAATTTCGGTCACGCGACCGGGAACGGCGCCCGCGATGCCCGCGCGGCCCGAGATCGAGGCGCTCCTGGCCCGCGGCTGAGGCGCGTCATCCTGCTGTTACAAATTCTTCGCATATGCTTCACCATGCCGCCGTAAAGCGGCAGGGTGGCGGGATGGAGCGGACGATGGACGACATCCGTGGGGCGGTATCGGGACTGGACACCGCGACGGCGAAGATGACGGCGCGCGGGGTTCAGGTTCATTACGGGACGAACCATGCGCTGAAGGATGTGGATGTGGACATTCTTGACCGCGCGGTCCGGCTGCGGCAAGTCGACCTTCCTGCGCTGCCTGAACCGGATGAACGACACCGTTGCCTCGGCCCGGGTCGACGGGCGGATCCTGCTGGACGGCGAGGACATCTATGCGCCCCGCGTCGATCCGGTGCAACTGCGCGCCCGCGTCGGCATGGTGTTCCAGAAGCCGAACCCGTTTCCGAAATCGATCTACGACAATGTGGCCTACGGGCCGCGGATCCACGGTCTTGCGCGCAGCAAGGCCGAGCTTGACCAGATGGTGGAATCCTCGCTGCGCAAGGCCGCGCTCTGGAACGAGGTCAAGGACCGGCTGGATGCGCCGGGCACCGGCCTGTCGGGCGGCCAGCAGCAGCGCCTGTGCATCGCGCGCGCCGTGGCCACGGGGCCGGAGGTGCTGCTGATGGACGAGCCCTGTTCCGCGCTCGATCCCATCGCCACGGCCCAGGTCGAGGAACTGATCGACGAGCTGCGCGCCAGCTTCTCGGTGGTGATCGTGACCCATTCGATGCAGCAGGCCGCGCGCGTCAGCCAGAAGACCGCCTTCTTCCACCTCGGATACCTGGTCGAATACGGCGACACCCCCGCCATCTTCACCAACCCGAAAGACCCCCGCACCGAAGCCTACATCACCGGCCGCATCGGATAAGGAGCG
>NCDY01000052.1 GCA_002280405.1 Rhodobacterales bacterium 32-66-9
GATGTGCTGGGCACCGATCCCGGCACCTGGCTTGCCGTGACCTCCCTCAGCTTCGATATCTCTGTCCTTGAACTCTTCTGGACCCTGACCCGAGGGTTCACCGTTGTTCTGGCCGACGACAGCGCCCGCGTCCGCCCCTCGGGCGGAACCGGGGTTTCGGCGCGGGGGATGGAGTTCAGCGTCTACTACTGGGGCAACGACGACCTGCCCGGCCCCTCGAAATACGAGCTTCTGCTGGAAGGCGCGAAATTCGCCGACCAGCATGGCTTCTGCGCGGTCTGGACGCCCGAACGCCACTTCCACGCCTTTGGCGGCCCCTACCCCAACCCCGCCGTCACGGGGGCTGCGGCGGCGGCGGTCACCAAGAACATCGGCGTCCGCGCCGGGTCCATCGTCGCCCCCCTGCACCATCCCGCCCGCATCGCCGAGGAATGGGCGGTCATCGACAACCTGACCAACGGCCGCGCCGGGATGGCCTTTGCCTCCGGCTGGCAGCCGGACGACTTTGTTCTCCGCCCCGAGAACACTCCGCCCGCGAACCGCCAGGCGCTGTTCGACGCCCTCGACCAGGTCCGCCGCCTGTGGCGCGGCGAGGCGGTCGAATTCCCCCGCAAGGACGGCCAGCCCTTCGCCGTGAAAACCCAGCCGCGCCCGGTGTCGGCCGAGCTTGAGGCCTGGGTCACCACCGCCGGCAACCCCGAAACCTGGCGCGAAGCGGGCCGGATGGGCGCCAACGTGCTGACCCATCTTCTGGGCCAGTCCATCACCGAAGTCTCCGACAAGGTGAAACTCTACCGCGCGGCCCTGGCCGAGGCCGGGCATGACCCGTCCCGCTTCAAGGTCACGCTGATGCTGCACACCTTCCTTGCCGCCGACCGCGAAACCGCGCGGGAAGTGGCGCGCGAGCCGATGAAAAGCTACCTCCGCTCGGCAGCAGGGCTGATCAAGCAATACGCCTGGGCCTTCCCGGCCTTCAAGAAACCGCAGGGCGTGGCCAACCCGATGGACATCGACCTCGGCAGCCTCGCCCCCGACGAACTGGAGGCGATCCTGGACTTCGCCTTCCTGCGCTATTTCGAAGATTCCGGCCTCTTCGGCACCGTCGAAGATGCCGTGAAGCGGGTCGAGGAGCTGAAGGCCATCGACATCGACGAGGTCGCCTGCCTGATCGACTACGGCATCCCGACAGCGGTCGTGCTGGAGGGCCTGAAACCGGTGGCCGAAGTCCTGCGCATCACCAATTCCGGGGCCGAAGGCGACGACAGCATGGCGGGCCTGATCCAGCGCCACAATGTCACGCACCTGCAATGCACCCCCTCCATGGCGCGGATGCTGGCCGAGGATGACGGCGCGCGCACCGCGCTGAAACGCCTCAGGCGGATGCTCGTCGGCGGCGAGGCGTTGATGGGCCGTCTGGCGGGTGACCTCGCCGGTCTGATCGGCGCGCCCGTCCTGAACATGTACGGGCCCACCGAGACGACGATCTGGTCCTCGGTCGAGGCGACGACCGGCGCGGACGGTGTGGTGAACATCGGACAACCCATTGCGAACACGTCGCTTTATGTGCTGGACGACACCCAGGCCCCGGTCCCCGATGGCCGCGAGGGAGAGCTGTGGATCGGTGGCGAAGGCGTCGCGCAGGGCTACTTCCAGCGCCCCGACCTGACCGCCGACCGCTTCCGGCCCGACCCGTTCGCGGGCCAGGGCCGGATGTATCGGACCGGCGACCTTGTCCGCCGCAGGCCGGACGGCAAACTCGACTATCTCGGCCGCGCCGACTTCCAGGTCAAGATCCGCGGCCACCGGATCGAACTGGGCGAGATCGAGACCACGCTGGAGGCCGCGCCCGGCATCCGCCAGGCCGTGGTCGTCGCGCGCGAGGATCAGCCGGGCGATGTGCGGCTTGTGGCCTATGTCACATCGGACGGGCCCGCGGACGAAACCGCGCTGAAGGCAAGCCTCGGCGCGCACCTGCCCGAGGTGATGGTCCCCGCCCATGTCGTGCGGCTTGACGCCTTCCCCTTGACCCCGAACGGCAAGGTCGACCGCAAGGCGCTGCCTGCGCCGCGGGCAGCCGCACCCGCCGCGCCCAAGGCCATCGTGCCCTTGGAAGGCGGGGTCGAAGCGACGATCGCCGCCGTCTGGGCGCGCGTCCTCGGCGTGCCGCAGGTCGGGCGGTCGGACAACTTCTTCACCCTCGGCGGCCACTCGCTGCTGGCGGTGCAGGCGCACCGCGAGATGAAGGTGGCGCTGAACTCCGACCGGATCGCGATCACCGACATTTTCCGCTTCCCCGTGGTCTCGGCCCTGGCCGACCATATCGCCAAACTGGTGCCCGGTGCCACCGCACAGCCCGCCGCCGCTGTCGCGCCTCCACCTCAGGCCGCCGCGACCGAGGCCGCGGACAGCCGGATGGACGCAATGGCCCGCCGCCGGGCGATGCGCGAGGCGCGGGAGAAGGCGCTGGGATGACCCAGCCCTCCCGGCTGAAACGGATCGAGGCGGCGCTGGCCGCGATGTTCCCGGCGGATGTCGCCCTGGCGCTGTGCAGTCTGGCTGCCGCCGATGCCCGCGACCTCTGGCCGGCAGAACGCCCCGCCATCGCCGGGGCCGTCCCGCTGCGTCTGGCCGAATTCGCCGCCGGACGTCAGGCCGCGCGGGCGGCCCTTTCCGCCCTTGGCCAGGAACCCGTCGCCCTGCCGATGGGGCCGGACCGCGCCCCCCTCTGGCCGCCGGGGATTGCCGGATCGATCTCGCACACCGCCGGGCTGGCGGCCGCCGTCGCCCGCCGGGGTGCGCCCCTCGGCCTCGACATCGAGGACGACGCCCCTCTGCCTTCCGACCTCTGGCCCGTCATTGCGGGCGAAGACGAACGCGCCGCCCTGCCGCGCGGCGAGACCGGCCGAGGGATCCGCCAGATCTTCGCCGCCAAGGAGGCGCTGTTCAAGGCGCAGGCCGAGGGGCACCGCGCGATGTTCGGCTTCGACGCCGTCGCGGTGGCTCTTGCAAATGGCGGTTTCAGCGCCACTTTCCGGATCAGCGCCGGGGCGTTCCGCTCGGGGCAGATCATTCACGGTCGCATGGCCCTGAGCGAGGGCCTGATACTTGCAGGGGTGGCCCGTTGACGGCGATGACACGGCGGAAGACGATCTTCGGCAGCCTGGCGGCAGCCCTTGGCGGCGGCGGGCTCTACTGGCTTCTCACCCGTCCGCCCTCGGCCGCGACCGTCCGCAGCCGGATGACCGGCACGCTGACCCCGCCGCAGGGGCCGCTCAACGTCTTCCACCTTGGCCACAGTCTCGTGAACCGCGACATGCCCGCGATGCTGGCCCAGCTTGCTCCGCCCGGTCACGCCTACAACACCCAGCTCGGCTGGGGCACCACGCTGCAAGCGCATTGGGGCGACGCCCCGATCAACGGGTTTGAGACGGAAAACGCCAATCCCCGCTTCCGCCCCGCGCGGGAAGCCGTGCGCAGCGGCGACTACGACGCCATCGTCCTGACCGAGATGGTCGAAATCCGCGCCTCGATCCGCTACTACGACAGCCCGGTCTATCTTGCCCGCTGGGCGTCCGAGGCGTTGCAGGCCCGGCCAGATGTCCGGCTTTACCTTTACGAAACCTGGCACCCGCTGGACGACCCCGAGGGCTGGCTGGAGCGGATCGACCGTGACCACGAACGCTACTGGCTGTCGCGGGTGCTGGGACCGGCTCTGGCGCTCCTGCCCGACGGCACGCGGATCTTTCTGGTTCCCGCCGGTCCGGTGCTTGCGGCCTTCGTCAGGGCCGTCGAGGCGAAAGGCGGCGTCGGGAATGTCCGCGACCGTACCGATCTGTTCGCAAGAGCAGAGGACGGCACCCTGGACATGATCCACCTCAACGATCTGGGCAACTACCTTGTTGCCCTGACGCATTTCACCGTCCTTTACCTGAAAAGCCCCGTGGGCCTTCCCAATGCCCTTCTGCGCGCCGATGGCAGTTCTGCCACAGCCCCCAGCCCCGAAGTCGCGCGCCTGATGCAGGAGACGGCCGATTCCGTGATCCGCAAGCTGGGGTTGTCCGGCGCTGCTGCCTGATGTGGCATATCCGCCACCCTCGGCGGCAATCGCGCACGACAGGCTTTGCGAAAGCCGCTTCACAGGGTCTTCCGGCGTATTTCCTCTTTCCGATTGCCGCGGAGGCAAATATCGTGATTGTGATATAGCCGCGCCCTGTCCAGTCCCACCCGGGCGCTTGGGGAGTTTTCTTCGATGTCCATCCTTCGCCGTCTGGTAGCCGCCCTGTTGCTCGTGCCGATTGTCGCTCTTGCTGCCCAGGCGCAGGAATATCGCGTCCAGCCGGGCGACGTCCTGCAGATCGAAGTCCTCGAGGACGCCACCTTGAACCGCAGCGCAATCGTGCTGCCCGACGGGCAGATCACGCTGCCGGTGGCCGGGACCTTCCGCGTGGCGGGCCGCAGCATCGCCCAGGTGCAGGACGACCTCGCCCGTCGCCTGGCGCCAGGGTTTGCAGCCGCTCCGACCGTGTTCGTGTCCCTCAGCGCGCTGGCGCCGCGCCAGGAGCCCACGCCACCGCGCACCATTGCGATCTTCATTCTTGGTGCCGCCAACACCCCCGGCAAGGTCGAGGTCGCGCCCGGATCCACGCTTCTGCAGGCGATTGCGCAGGCTGGCGGATTGACGCCCTTCGCCGCCAAGAAACGCATCCAGCTGCGTCGGGTCGACAAAGCAGGCAACGAACAGATCTACAAACTCGACCTTGACGCCATCGAGCGCGGGGTTGCCGGTGGCGGCTCCACCCGTCTGGTCAAAGGCGACGTCATCGTCGTGCCGCAGCGCAAACTGTTCGAGTGATCGGTCATGCGCCGGTCAGGCCAGTTCTTCAGCGGGCTCTGCGCCCTGGGCGCGACGCTTTTGCCCGATGCGGGTCTGGCGCAGGAGGGTGGCGTCCTCTTGACCTTCGGCATCGAAAACCGGCTGGAGATCAACCGCAACGATAGCCTCTCGGTCCCGGCCTTGGGCACCGAGATCGGGAACGTCACGCTCCTGTCCTTCGGCCTCGTCAGCCAGACCGCGCTGGACCGGCTGACCCTGGACGTCACCGGCGGCGTGATCGCGCTGAACGACGACACCGGCAGCAATATCGACTTCGGGCGGACGGCGCTGACCTTCGGCTATCGCCGTGAGGTGCCTGCGGCTGTGCTGGACCTGTCCGCCGAATACCGCTCCGACGACGTGGGCTCGTTCGGCGACGATCTCGCCGCTGTCGACGCAACCGGCACCCGCAGCGATCTGGCCCTGTCGGCGCGACTGGAAACCGGGCGCACCTCCGTCGTCGGTCTCGCCGCCGGTCTGGCCTACGACCAGACGGATTTCACCAATTCCTCCGATCCCGATCTGGTGGACACCAACGAATGGCGCGCGGATGTTGCCGCAGTTCTGCGCTTTTCGGAAATTGCCACCGGCCGGGTCGGGCTGCGCTTTCGCCAGCGCGAGGAAAAGGATCTTGGCGCCACCACGACCGATGCGCGCACCGTCTTCGCCGGCCTTGACTATGCCGTCAGCGAACGCGCCGATCTTTCGGTCGAGCTTGGCTATACCGACATCGAAACCGAAGAATTCGGCATCATCGATCGCACCCGCGGCCCCGATGTCCGTCTGCAGCTCTCCTACGACATGCCCGTCGGCACCGCCTTCGCGCTGCTGAGCGTTACGACCGATGCCGACGAAGGTCAGCGTGAGACCTTCGAGATCGGCCGCGATCTGGTAACCGGCCGCGACACGATTTCCGCACGCCTGGGTGTGACCCGCGGCGACAGGACCGGAACCGACCTGATCGGTGCCCTGGACTGGACCCGCGTCCTGCCCGATGGCAGCTTTGGCCTCTCGGTCGCGCGCAGCGTCGCCTATGACACCGGCGACGATGTAAGCGTGACTGCTTCTACCTTCAGCCTGAACTGGACCAAGAACATCAGCGAAACCTCGACGATCCTGTTCGATGTGGCTTTCGAGATCAGCGATTCGCCGATCGAACGCATCGAGCAGATCAGCCTCGACGCCGGCCTGACCCACAGGCTGACCGAGAATTGGGGCCTGTCAAGCGGCGTCGGCTACACGGTGCGCCGCGATGCCGACGGTCGTGCCGAATCGCCCAGCATCTTCGTGTCGATCAGCCGGAATTTCCAGATCCGCCCCTGAGGGACGCCCCGGCTGCGCCCCGGACGAACAGACCGATGCAGTCGTATTTCTGGTCCGGGCACGCAAAGGCCGACCGCGCGATCAGGCCCAGGTCGCGGCCCGCACTGCGGCGTGGCGTCCGTCTTGCCGCGCCGTTTTCCCGCAATCGATGATGGACGCGGTTTTCCCAGGCCCGCCAGCCTGCCGAAAAGTGCCGGGTGTGGCCGTGATGAACCTCTGCCACGACCTCGAACCCCAATGGCTCCAGCAGCCGCCGCAATGATCCGGCCGTGAAGAAATGGACGTGACGCGGCACGTCCAGCATTTCAGAGATCTCGGCATAGGTCCGGAAATGCAGCGCCGCGCAATTCGGCACCTCGCAATAGAATCCACCACCAGGGGCCAGAAGCGACCGGACATTGCGCAAGGCTTGACCCGGGTCAGCGCAATGCTCCAGCACATGCGTCATCAGGATGACGTCGAAGGTCTGCGCTGCAATCCGCGCCGGTATCGTTTCGGCAGTCCCGGCCTCGACCGTCACCCCGCGCGCTGCCGCAACCTCGCGGGCCATCGGGTCCGGCTCGACACCGAAAAGCGCCCGCCCAGGGGCAGCCAGGGTCGAGATGAAATCCCCGCCACCGCAGCCGATGTCCAGTATCCGCGTCGCACCGGGCTGCAACTGCGCCAGCCAGGCCGCATCCATTATCCGCCCCTGGTCCGTAAGATAGGCAAGTTTGACCAGCACCCGATCCATCAATGATGCCGCGACATCAGGAAAATGGGATTGTCCGTGCGTATAATGGGCCGCGAAATCATAGGCCTCGGTAACTTAGTTCGGTGTCATTGCCCGGCGCATCATTCCGACATCGCAGGCCTTGCACCAGACAAGTCGGCCGGTGTCGATCTTCCGTCCGGTCTTCACATCGACCGGAATCTCCAGCCAGGGGTCCAACGTCTCCGCCCGCGTTCCGCAGATCGGACATCGGGTCTCGCTCGCGGACACGTTCATCTCGAATCGTCCTGTGCAAGGGGAAAGGACTTGCTTTGGGAAAGATAAGCAACCCTAGCACAGAACCAACTTACCGGCGAGAAACGCTTCGTTTTCCAAACAGACTAAGCAGAGCATGCCCGACCAGATCGCGCAGGAAATGCGGTGGCCCGCCCGGGATCTTCGGCTGCACCAGCCGCCGTGCCCGCAGGATCAGCCCGCCCGCCACATGGGCCAGCGTCGCGAGGACCGCGCGCGACGTCCCGCCGGATTTCCGGAAGTAGTGCCAGCGGCTGTCGAACCAGTAGCCCGGCACCCGTTTCCAGGTCTTCATGCCGGTCGAGACCGACCCGATATGCTCCACCCGGCTTTCCTTGACGAAATGCGTGGGCCAGCCCGCCTCGGCTGCCCGACGGCACAGGTCGGTCTCCTCGAAATACAGGAAAAACGTCTCGTCGAAGCCGCCGACAATGCGGATCACATCCTCCCGCATCATCATGCTGGCCCCTGCCAGCCAGTCGACCGGCCCCGTCGCCAGAGGGACGCCGATCGCCACCGCCCTGTGCCGCAGAAGCCGCGAAATCGGCCCGCTTCGCGCCGCGCCCTCGAATTCCGAGGCGACCGAGGGGAAGCGAAAGCAGGTCACATGCGGCTCGCCATCGGGGCCACCGCGCTCATCCTCTCGAACGACCCGTCATTGGAATCGTTGTCGACGACGACAATCCCCCCCGCGATGCCTTCCATCGCGCGCTCGGCACTCTCGGCCGCGCGCAGCGTCATCTCGGCAGTCCGCCAGTTCAGCAGCACGGTCAGAACGGTCGGGCCGGGCAGTTGTTCCTCGGTCATTTCCCCCGCCTCTCGCTTCGGGCCCGCAACGCCGTCCCGGTCAGCGACGGCAGCACCAGCGCACAGTCCAGATAGCGCCGGACCAGCCGCTTCGGGTTCGACAGCATCCGCCACAGCCATTCCATCGCGATCCTGCGCACCCAGACCGGCGCACGCGTCTGATGCCCCGCAATGAAATCGAGGCCCGCCCCGATGGACAGGAACCCAAGGCCCGGATGCCGGGCAAAGCCCCGCGCCGCCAGCACCTCCTGCTTCGGCGCGCCCAGCGCCAGCAGGCAAATCCGCGCGCCGGATGCCGCGACCTGATCCAGCAGCGCATCCGCCGCCGGGCCGGTCGGGTCAAAGCCATAGGGCGGCGACAGGCGGGCCGCGACCGTCAGACCCGGATGGTCCGCAACCAGCCGGTCCGCCGCCGCGCGCAAGACGGGCTCGGTCGATCCCAGAAATGCAAGCGGCACTCCCCGCCGGGCCGCCAGAGCCGCCACCGGCGCAATCAGTTCCGACCCCGGCACCAGCGCCACCTCATGCCGACCGGCGAGCCGCGACAGCCACACGATGGGATTGCCGTCCGCGACGACATGGCTCTGCGCCCGATAGGCCGCGCGGAACGCAGGGTCGCGGCGCAGCTTCACAACATGATCCAGGTTCAGGGTGGCAACGGCAAAGCCCTGACCTCGGGCCAGACGGGCCTCCAGATCCGCCAGAAGCGCCACCTCGGTCGGAAAATTGACCAGCGCCAGGGCGTCCTGCCGCGTTGCCCCGGAAACAGACCCACTGTCACGCAAGATCGAGCCCCTTTGCCATCCTGTCGCCACAAGCCTCTGGCTTACGGACCTGACTGACAGGCGATTGTCCATGCGCCGTCAAGCAGATAGTCTGGGTCGAGCGGCGTTTGGCAGGGTTTTTCGTGACTTTCGCGCAAGAGACATTCCGATCGGGGAACGATCGTCAGCCCTCTGCGGCATTGTTGCCGGTCTCGCTGACGATCGTCGTGCCGACCTTCCGGCGCGAGGCCTATCTGCCTTCGCTCTTTGCTGCGGTTGCCGCCGAACGGGCGTCGGTTCCCGACCCGGTCGACCTCGTGCTTGTCGACAATTCGCCGGAAAGCTCTGCCCGGGCGGTCGCCGCCGCTGCCCCCGATTTCGTCCGCTACGTCCACGAACCCCGCACCGGCGTGGCGCGGGCCCGCAACCGCGGTGTGGTCGAGGCGACCGGCAGCCACCTGATCTTTCTCGACGACGATGAAACCCCGGCACCGGGCTGGCTGGCAGCCTTCGCCGCCGCCGCCCGCAGCGGCGCACAAGCCGCCTTCGGCGCGGTTGAACCCCGGTTCCAGACCGCTCCGCCCGACAGCCTGCGCGCGCCCCTCACCCGGATCTTCAGCCGCACCCTTCCCGCCCCTGCGGGCGCGGAAGTCCAGCACCTGCGCGCCTACCTCGGCTCGGGCAATTCGATGTTCGCCCGGTCGACCCTCGCGCTGGTCGATCCGCCCTTCGACCCCGCCTTCGACCAGGGTGGCGAGGATGTCTGGCTCTTCCGCCATCTGGTCGAGGACCACGGGATCGCGATGCTGTGGTGCCCCGCGGCACTTGTCCATGAAATCGTCCCGGCAAACCGCGCCACTCTTGCGTTTCTTCGTGCCCGCCGCTTCGGCGATGGCCAGTTGCGCTGCCTGGTCGAAAGCGGCCGCGGGGGCGCGGCAGGCGCGGCCCGTGTCGCGCTGTGGATGGCCGTCGGGGCCGCACAGCTCGCAGGCCACGGCCTTGCCGCCCTTGCAACCCGCCCGTTCTCGGCCGCCCGCTCCGTCCGCCATCAGCTTTCCGCCGTCGGAGGTGCCGGAAAGCTGCTCTGGTGGCGGCGCAGGCTTTCGCGGTAGGACCCCGGCATGACCGACGCCTCCGACACCCGCCCCGTGGCCTATCTGACCGGTGACTACCCCAAGGTCTCGCACACCTTCATCCTGCGCGAGGTGAACGCCGTCCGTGCCGCCGGCGTCCCCGTGATCACCTGCTCGATCCGCCAGCCCCCGGCCTCTGAATTCAAGGGGACCGAAGAAAAGCAGGCCCGCGCCGAGACCTTCTACGTCATCGCCGCCGCACGGAACCCGGCCCGGCTGCTGAAAGCCCATGCCGACGCGTTCATGCGCTCGCCCGGCACCTGGGTCTCGACCCTTGTCCTGGCCATCCGGATGCGATCCCCCGGCCTCAAGGCCTTTTTCTGGCAGCTCTTCTACTTCCTTGAAGCCGGGGTGCTTGCCGACCACCTGCGCGCCAACCGTGCGCGGCACCTGCACAACCACTTCGGCAATTCCAGCTGTTCGGTCGCCGTCCTTGCCGCGAAACTGGCCGATATTCCCTTCAGCTTCACCGAACACGGCCCGGCGATCTTCTTCGAGGTCGACCGCTGGTCGCTGCCGGAAAAGATCGCCCGCGCACAGTTCGTCGTCGCCATCACCCATTTCTGCCGCTCGCAACTGATGCTGTTTTCCGATCCCGTCCATTGGCCCAAGATCGCGATCGTCCATTGCGGTCTTGATCCTGCCCTCTACACCCGCGCCACCGCCGCCTTCGGCAAGCGCGTCGCCTTCGTCGGCCGCCTCGACCCGGTGAAGGGCGCGCTTCTGTTGATCGAAGCGATGGCCGCGGTTCTGAAAACCCATCCCGACGCGACGCTGACCCTTGCGGGCGACGGCCCTGCCCGCGCCCCGGCCGAGGCCCGCGCCAAGGCGCTTGGCCTCGCGAACGCGGTGCGGTTCGCGGGTTTCTTGACCCAGCCGCAGGTGGCCGAGCTGCTGGCCAATTCCGACATGCTGGTGCTGCCCTCCTTCGCCGAGGGCCTGCCCGTCGTCTACATGGAGGCGCTGGCGTCCGGCATCCCCGTCGTCGCCTCCCGCGTGGCCGGCGTGCAGGAACTGGTCGAAGATGGCGTGACCGGTTTCACCGTGCCACCCGGCGATGTGGTGACGCTGGCCGACCGCATGTCGCGCCTCATGTCCGACCCCGAGCTTGCCGCGCGGATGGGCACCGCCGGCCGCAAGGCGGTCGAACGCGAACACGACATCGCCCGCGAAGGCGCCTGGCTGGCCGACCTCTTCCGCGCCGGCGGCCCGAACGGCAAGCTGCGCCCCTGACCGCCGCTCTTCGGTGATCTCGTCGCGCGTCGCTCCCGGCGGCGAGAAGCCGAAGGCGCACGAGGCGCAGCCGGCACGCCGCCGCTACTTGTACTCGATCAGCCGCGCCTGCCGCCTGCGCAACCGGTTCCCCCAATACTGGATCACGCCCAGGGCTTCCGGCACTTTCGCCAGCACCATGAAGACCCCGCGCACCCAGCCATGGCGCCGCCCGAGTCGCAGCATCTGCAAGGGATAAAGCAGCAACAGCGTCAATGCCCATGGGCTGACCCACGCACCCAGCACAGCCAGCAGCGGCAGCACCGCCCCCCAAAGGACCGCCCGCCGTGTCTCCAAGACCCAGAGGCGCTCGGGCGGGGCACCATGCTGCGCCGCCCCTTCGGCAAAGGCGTGTCCGCCACGCCGTGCCCGCTTCCACCACTGGCCAAGCCGTGTCATCGCCGCGTCATGCAGCGTCATCTCCTCATCGATCCGCCAGACCTGCCAGCCCGCCGCCCGCAGCCGCACGCACAGTTCCGGTTCCTCTCCCGCGATCAGCTTCGGGTCATAGCCACCGACCGCCTGCACCGCCGCGACCCGCATCAGCGCATCGCCGCCGCAGGCCTTGGCCTGTCCCACCGGAGTATCCCACTCCGCATCGCACAGCCGGTTCCAAAGCGAGGCCTCGGGCCGAATTTCCCGCCGCCTGCCGCAGACGACTCCCGCCTCTGGATGCGCGTTCAGGAAGGCTTCCGCCGTCGGCAGCCAGCCTGGCTGCACCACGCAGTCGCCGTCGACGAACTGCACGAATTCCGGCGCGCCCAGTTCCACCAGCCGGGCAAGCCCCGCGTTGCGCGCCCGCGCCGCGGTAAAGGGGACCGCCATGTCCAGCGCCACGACCTCGGCACCGGCGGCCCGCGCCGCCGCCACGCTGCCGTCGGTCGACCCCGAATCGACATAGATCATCGGCCGCGCATCGACCGGGAAGGATGCAAGACAGGCCACCAGCCGCGCGCCCTCGTTGCGTCCGATGATCACCGCGCCCACTGCGCCGGAAACGCGAAGCGGCTCGGTCACGCCGGGACCTTGGGGGCACTGCAGCTCATGGCGCCACAATGCACAAAACCGGTCGCCTTCCAAGGCCCGCAGGACGATCAATTCTCCTGTCAGGCCCCGGATCACCGCAGACTTGGCATTTTCCTTGCGCCTCAGACCCGCTAGAAGGAATGCAGTCAAGCGCGTCAGGACGAGATTTCATGCCCAACCTGTTTGCCTATCTGGTCCTGCTCAGTTCGCCGCTAGCCGCCGTGGTGCTGTTCCGCGTCCTCTCGCTGGAACGCGCCCTGGTCTGGACCATCATCGGCGGCCACCTCCTTCTGCCGTCCGGCACCTCCATCAAGTTCCCGATGATCCCGGCCATCGACCGCGAGCTGGTCCCGGCCCTGTCCGCCTTGGTTCTTTGCGCGCTGATCTCGCCCCGGATGACATTGTCCCTCGACGGCGTCTCCCGCGCCGGTCGGCAGGTGCTCTATATCCTGTTCGCACTCGTCATCGTGACCCCGGTCCTCACGGTCCTTTACAACACCGAGCCCGTCATCGACGGGAGCCTGTTCCGGCCGGGCCTGCGGCTTTACGACGCCTGGGGTCTGATCTCGGTGATCCTGGTCGCGTTGATCCCGTTCTGGCTTGGCCTGCGTTATCTGAACACGCCCACCGGGCATCGCGCCCTGCTCGAGGCCATCGTCATCGGCGGGCTGGTCTATACTTTCCCCGCGCTGCTCGAAATCCGGATTTCCCCGCAGCTGCACACCTGGGTCTACGGCTTCTTCCCCTCTGATTTCATCCAGCAGATGCGCGCCGGCGGCTTCCGCCCGATGGTCTTTCTCAACCATGGCCTGATGCTGGGCATCTACTTCTGCATGGCGATCATTTCGGCCGCCGTGCTGTATCGCGAGGCCCGTCGCGAGGGTCGCACGGCCTCCGGCTGGCTTGCCGCCGTCCTCTGGATGACGCTGGTCCTGATCCTGGCAAAAAGCCTCGGCGCGCTGGTCCTTGCGGTCGTCTTCACCGCATCCGTCTTCATGTTCGGTCGGCGGGTGCAAGTCTGGCTGGGATTGGTCGTCGCGGTCGTCGTGATCCTCTATCCGATGCTGCGCGGGGCGGGCTGGATTCCGGTGAACACCGCCTATGATCTGGCGGCGATGGTCAGCGAGGACCGGGCCGCTTCGCTCAAATTCCGGCTGGACAACGAAGACGCGCTGTTGGCAAAGGCCAACCTCAAGCCCGTGACCGGCTGGGGCAGCTGGGGCAGGAACGCGCTTTACGACCCCGAGTCCGGGCAGATGACCAGTGTCACCGACGGCATCTGGCTGATCTACATCGGCGTCTATGGCTGGCTGGGCTACATCGGCCGCTTCGGGCTTCTGACCGCGCCGATCCTGCTGTACGCCATAAGACGCAAGTCCTTCGGGCCGTCCTATATCACCCCGGGCCTGATCATGGTGCTGTCGGCGCTGCTTGTCGACCTTCTGCCCAACGCCGGACTGGTCAACTACGTCTGGCTGATGGCCGGTGCCGTTGCGGGCATCGCGGTCTGGCGTCCCGCCGCCGCCGCAGCCCCGGTCGCTTCTGCTGCAACCGACGACACGGGCGACGCAGCCCCCGCCCTGTCCGGCGGCCTTCGCGCGAGCTGGCTGATGGCCGAAGCGGCCGCCCCGACGACAGGCCGTCGCAAGCGATCCGATCTGCAAGGCAGCAGGCGATGAAATCCATCACCGCGCCGGGCTCGACAGGTCCGGCGACGAAACCCTTGCGCATCGGTCTGGTGACTCCGGCCTGGCCCGGCACAGAGACGGCGAACGGCATCGCCTCGGCGGTGTCGCATCTTGCCGGCGGACTGACCGCCATCGGGCATGAAGTCACGATCATCGCCCACTGGGTCGATGCGCCCCATGCCGATCCCCGTGTGATCGCGGTTGATGAAAAACCGCTGCCGCTGATCGGTCGGCTTCTGTTCCGCCTGTTTCCCGACCGGGTCATTCGCCGCGCGACGATCGCGCGCATGACCAAGGCCGTGCGCCAGGCCATTGGCCGGCACCGGATCGACGTCCTCTTGATGGAGGAAAGTTTCGGCTGGGCCGGTGCGCTGCGCCGCGCGCTGCCGATCCCGGTGATCGTGACCCTGCATGGGCCACACTGGCTGCACCGCGCGAAACCGGGGCGGCCCCGGCGTGGCCCCGACGCCCGCCGCGAAAACTGGGAGGCCGCGGGCCTGCACCGCGTCGACGGGCTGATCGCGCCATCCCGTTCGGTGCAGGACCAGACCGCGGTGGAATGGGGCCTGCCCGATCTGCCCATCACCGTGATCGGCAATCCTGTCAGCCTTGACGCAACGGCAGCCCCGGCGGCCCGGCTGACGGACCCGCATCTGCTGTTCGTCGGACGCCATGACCGGATCAAGGGTGCCGATGTGGTCCTCGCCGCCTTCGCGCGCATCGCGGCCCGGCACCCTGCGTGCCGCCTGACCTTCGTCGGCCCGGACGGCGGCATCGCGCAGCCCGACGGATCCACCCTCCACTTGCCCGAGGCGATCGCCCGCCTGCCCGCAGCGCTGCGCGACCGGATCACGGTTCTCGGCCGCAAGTCGCGCGCCGAGGTCGAGGCGCTTCGGCGCCGCCACCCGATCACGATCATCGCATCGCGCTACGAAACCTTCGGTGTCGCCCTGATCGAGGCGATGTCGGTGGGCTCGGCTGTCGTCAGCACCCGCGTCGGCGGCTGTGCCGAGATCCTGCGCGATGGAGAGACCGGACTTCTGGTTGCTTCCGAGGACGCCGGGGCCATGGCCGAAGCCTGCCTGCGGCTGCTGGATGACCCCGGCCTCACCCTCCGTCTCGGCCGGGCCGCGCAGGCTGATGTCGCGGCCCGCTTTGCGCCCGAAACCATCGCGCGCGAGGTCGTGGCCTTCCTCGCGCCGATGCTGGGGAACCGCTAGATCCCCAGCTTGCGCAGCCGGTGGCCAAGGCGGCGGTAGATCACCGGCGGCAGCAGGTTCTGCATCACCTGGTGGCGCGCTTCCAGCCGGTCCACCTGGTCCTTCGTGCCGGGGCGCGGCTTGAACAGCGTGGTATGCGACACTTTCGTCGAATCCCAGGTTGCCGTGTAGTAGTAGAGCGCGATCGACATCCGCGGCTCCTTGTCGGGATGGTTGACCGGCTCGGGGTTGCCGTGCCAGGTGTTCGACCCGGTGTTGAAGCAGCACATCCGGTTGAACAGCGGCACGAAGCCCGCGACCTTGGCGGTCATGTCTTCATTCCAGACCTCGAACGACCCGCCGTAGTCTTCCTTCCAGTCCTTGTTCAGATAGATCAGCACGTTCAGCCGCCGTTCCAGGTTCAGCTTGCCCTGGCGGTTGAAGTCGGCGTGGATGTCCAGATGCCCGCCGTTCGACACGACATGGATGCCGCCGCCCGCGTAATACGGGTCGGGGATCAGCCCGTCGATCCCGGTCAGTTCCTCCAGATAGGCCAGGAACGCCTTCGAGTTCAGCGAATGGAACAACGCGCGGGTGTAGGGCCCCAGCCGTTCCGGCATGTAGGCCGCCTTCAGCTTTTCCTGCGGCCGGTTGAAGAAACTTTCCGCGGCAGGCAGGTGGCGCAGTTCTTCCCGCACCTTGTCCAGAATTTCCGGCGGCATGAAATTGTCATAGCAGCCGTAGGGATAGGGCTTCTTCGCGCGGTAGGCCTCGGCAGCGGCCTTGCCGTATTCGCGTGCGCCATCGGCGTCGATCAGCAACGTTTCGGGGTCAATGGGTAGGGTGGCGACGGTCATAATGAACCTCTCAGTCTTCGTCTGTCAGAACTTTGCGTGGACAGGCCGCGGCACCGCGCGGACCCGGGCAGCGGGGATGTCGCGTTCATAGCGTAGCATGTGCTTCCTCGGCTCCCCCTGCGACCATGCGCCGGAACACCTCGTTTCCAGCCAGCAACTCGTCATAGCTGCCCTGAGCCAAGAGCCGGCCCCGGTCCATCAGGAAGATCGTGTCGCAGGTCTTTACCGTCGTCAGCCGGTGCGCGATCAGGATGATCGTCTTGTCCGCGCGGATGCGGTCCACCGCCTCCATCACCACACGCTCGGTGATGTTGTCCAGGGCCGAGGTCGCCTCATCCAAGATCAGCAGCGTCGGGTCGCGGTACAGCGCGCGCGCGATGCCGATGCGCTGCCGTTGCCCGCCGGAAAGCCGCACCCCGCGTTCGCCGACAAAGGTCTGATAGCCAAGCGGCAGGTCGGACACGACAAAGTCGTGCAGCGCCGCGACCCGCGCCGCGCGCTCGACCGCGGCCATGTCAATCTCGTCCTTCGGGACGCCGAAGGCGATGTTCGAGGCGATCGTGTCATCGGTCAGGAAGATCGCCTGCGGCACATAGCCCAGCGTCCCCTGCCAGGCGCGCAGGTTCTCCGGCGTGATCGTCTCGCCGTCTACCCGGATCATGCCGTCATCCGGCGTCAGAAGCCCCAGGATCAGATCGACCAGCGTTGTCTTGCCCGCCCCCGTGCCGCCGACGATGCCCACCGTCGTGCGCGCCGGAATCACCAGATCTACCGCGCGCAAGGTCGGTTTGTCGGCCTGGGCATAGGCGAAACTCACCTTGGCCAGTTCCAGCTCACGTTCCAGCTTCAACGGCTCCGCCCGCGTCGCGTCGGCCAGCGGCATCGGCGGAGTGGACTGGAAATCCGCCACGATGGCGTTCAACACCGGCGTCGCCCCCCGGATCGAGACCAGCGCGTGATAGATCTGCTGCAACGAGGGCAAAAGCCGCATCGTCGAGAACGCGATCACCCCCAGGGTCGGGACGATGTCGGTGACATTGCCGCCGTTTTGCAAAAGCAGCAGCAGGATCAGCGCCAGCATCGTGCCGAAGGTGATCGCCTCCAGCGCAAAGCGCGGCAGTTCCGACATCACACCCATGGTCGCACCCGACTGCGCCGCCTTCTGCGCCGCGGCCGAATAGGCGCGGGCATAGGTCGCCTCCAACCCCATGACCTTGATGTCCTTGATGCCGCCCGTTGCCTCTTGTGCGACCAGAAACCGGTTCTCGAAGGCGTCCATCATGTCCTGACCCAGCCGGTGCAACCGCCCCCGGAAGCGCAGGTAGATCAACCCATAGCACAGCCCCAGCACCCCGCCGGAAAACAGCGTGACCAGCGGGTTGACCAAAAGCAGGAAGAACAGGATCGCCGCCACCAGAAGGCTGTTCGACACCAGCCGCAAGCAGGGCAGAATCACCCGGCTGACCAGCCCGTCAACCTCGTTCAGCACGTTCTTTTCCAGCTCGGCGCTGTTGCGCTGCAGGAACCACGGATACGGCTGGCTCAGATAGGCCGCAAGAAGACGGCTGGAAATCGTGTAGCCCCGCATCGTCGAGAAGCGGATCGTCGCATAAGTTCCCGCCGCCTTGATCGCCAGGCCGATCATCACCACGCTCAGGACCGCGATCGCCAGTCCGACCTGAAAGCTGAAATCGGTCGTCAGCCCCGAGATTTCGGACAGATAGGACAAGGTGCGGCCAGACCGGATCGTCTCCGGCGCCGCCAGCACGTTCAACAGCATCAGCACCGCCGAGATCCCGGCGATTTCCGCGGCGGCGACCAGGACCATGACCCCGGTCAGAAACCAGAACCGCCGCCTCTCGGTCGCGTCGAACAGCGAAAACAGCTTGCGAAAGATCTCGATCACCTGGCGTCCTCATGGCCTGCAGCCGCAATACCTTGCTTGGCCGGAATGACAAAAGAAAGGCAATCCTCGTCAAGTTCCGGGATTGCTGCGACACTTCGGATGCCCCATTTCCGCCACATTGCTGCAGCGCAGCAGCCAAGGGCCGGTCCGATCCGCGACAACGGCGCAAAATGTCCTGCCATTGCCCGCCGATCCCTGGTGGAAGCCATTGTTTTCATGGCCTTGGCCAAGCGTTCCGGGCCGCGCGAAGGATTTTCCCCCTCAGGTTGTATCTTGCGCGCGCCAGCATCACCGCGGCCCCCCCGTTTTGCCCGGGGCCAGGTCACGCCGGACCGGCAGAAATGCTTCGATGGCACGACCAACTTTAACCAAGACCCGGCCTTATTCCTGCCACGCATGACGAGCACGCTGATCACAGTCTTCGCGTGGAGGTTGCGCACTATGCTTGCCGGTTTTCTCGTCTTGTCCGCAGTAGCAGGGATCGTGGCAATGGGCGCGACCATCGCCCTGTCCATGCCGATCTGGGTGACGCTGGCCGTCTATCCGACCATCGGCAGCCTGACGCTTCTGGTCTGCGCCATCACATGGAGCGGTCGGAACACTGCCGCCGCTCGGGACAGTCGCCTGCAACAGCAGCATTCGCACGGTTGACCCGCCAGATCCAAAGCCGGACCCCGGGCGGACCGCCATGTCGGCGGAATTTGCCACCGCACCGCGAAATCCTTCGGCCAAGTTTCGCCAACAGTCTGACATACCGTCCAGTCTGGGAAAATGAGTCACTCTTCGCATCTCGACATACGCCCCGAGTAGCCTAATCTACGCTCTTGACGGGGGTCAGCTACGGCACGACGATTTCTCCGGTCAGGGAGACTGGGATGGCAATGGGGCTGCTTCTGATCGCGATGTTTGGCGCAGCCGGCGCGTCAGTGACCCTGTTCGTCTATGACTTCCCGCTTTGGGCCGTGGCGCTGGCCTATCCCGTTACCGGCATGGTCATTCTTCTGCCTGGCGTCGCCTTTGTTGGCTGGATCCGTCTCCACCGACCCCAATCGCAGGTTTCCCAGCGCCTTACTTCCCAGTCGCCCGCAGCACCACACCCACGGTCGCCAGCAGGATCTTCAAATCCCTGAAGAACGACAGGTCGCGCTCATATTCCGCGTCGAACTCGGCGCGCTGCGCAAAGGTTGACTGGTTGCGATCGGAAATCTGCCATGTTCCCGTCAGGCCCGGCCGCAAGGCATAGTAGGCGCTGCCAGGGTAGAGTTCCTGCTGGTCAAGCATCATCGGACGCGGCCCCACAAGGCTCATGTCGCCGATCAGCACGTTCCACAGCTGCGGCAGCTCGTCCAGCGAGCTTTTGCGCAGGAACTGTCCGAATTCGGTGATGCGCGGGTCATGCGACAGCTTCTGATAGGCGTCCCACTCCCGCCGTGCGGCCTCGTCCGTCCGCAGGTGGTCCCGCAGACGCTCTTCCGCGTCCGGCACCATCGTCCGCAGTTTCCACAGCCGGAACGTCTTGCCGCCCAGCCCGACCCGCTCCTGGGTGAAGAACGGCGCGTTGCCCGAGGCTTTCAGCACGGCAGCAAGCACCAGCACGACCGGAAGCACGATCGGCAACGCCATCAGCACAAAGCCGACATCGAGAACACGTTTCAGAACCCTGCGATACAGCGGCTCACGCCGGGCGCGCATCCACCCGTCGCTGACGGTTGCGGACGGGCGTTCAAAGTCATTCTCACTTATTCCAGAACGAACGTCCATCCGCAACGCCTCCGCAAGGGTGCCAATCGCTAAGCCAAATTTTAAGGGTTCGGCGTTATCACGCCGACCCGAAATAGACCGTTGCACTCGTTACTCCACCTTACTCACTGTCACTCTTCTAGCATCCGGGTGCGCTTGCCGCAATGTGGTCCTCGGTCGGAACCGGCCCGGAAAGTGGTTACTTCTCATTGGGTTACACGCTATGGTTGTGCTCCTGCCCCGTTCTTCGCATGTATCGAGACAACCCGCTTTCAACACCCGAAGACGCCCGCCACCGCGCTTCAAACCCGGCACGGAAGCACCGCCATGATTTCCCTCGCCTTTTAATCATTGCCTTCCGAACGCCTTTGTGTGCGCATCCTACCCCCGCTCGCCGGGGGTGTCGCAAGTCGGGTTTTTCCTCCGTTTTGGGGGGGTGAATTATGCCAGTTTCCGAAACGGTGAATTTTCCGTTAAAGTGTTCCGGTAACCACAGTTTCCGGCGACGGCGGCCCGAATTCGCGCCGTTTTCGGCTTCCGGTCACCGAAGTGCGATTCGTCGCCGCCCTGCGCTCAAGGGGTGGCGGCAGCCGTGCGGCGACGCAGCGCGACAAGCACGACCAGAGTCGGGCCCGGCAGTTCCAGAAGCCAGTTCACCTTGATGCCCGCGATCGTGCTGCCCAGCAGCACGTCGACATTGTGCAGGCTTGCCGCGCGGATCGCCACGAACAGGAAGACGAAGCCCAGGCCCAGAA
>NCDY01000053.1 GCA_002280405.1 Rhodobacterales bacterium 32-66-9
GAGGCGAAGGCCATCGGTCTGATCAAGGTGGTCGTGCTCAGGGGCCGTCCGGTCGGGGCCACTCTTGTCGGGCCGCAGGCAGGCGAATTGATCGGGCTCTGGGCGCTGGCGATCTCCTCCCGGCTGAAGATGTCGGCGATTGCGGGCATGGTTGCGCCATATCCGACATTGGGAGAGGTTTCCAAACGCGCGGCGGGTGCCTATTTTGGCCCACAACTGTTTGACAGTCCGGCGCTGAAGCGCCTGGTGGGCCTTGTGCAGCGCTGGGTGCCGTAAGGCCGGGCAAGGAAGGTTCCGGTGGGCGACAGACGCAAGAGCTTTCTCAACACGCTGTCGGGGCGCTTCCTGATTCTGACCGTCATCTTCGTGATGCTGGCTGAGGTGCTGATTTTCGTGCCCTCCATCGCGCGGTATCGGGCGGATTTCATGCTGACCCGGCTGAAACAGGCGCAGATTGCCGCGCTGACCCAGCTGGCCGCCGAAAACATGGTGTCGCCCGCGCTTGAAAAAGAGCTGCTCGCGAATGCCGAGGTCTACAACGTCGTCCTGCGTCGTGACGAAGTGCGCCAGCTGGTCCTGTCCTCGCCGGTGCCGGGAGAGATCTACGAGTCCTTCGATCTGCGCATGGCGGGGCCGTTCGAGCTGATCCGCGACGCCTTTGCCAGCCTTCTGGACCCGGAAAACCGCATCGTGCGGGTGATCGGCTATCCGGTCCAGGACGCAGGCACGCTGATCGAAGTCACGATGGAGACAAAGCCCCTGCGCGACGCCATGGTCGACTATGGCTTGCGCATCCTGGTCCTCTCCGCGCTGATTTCGGTGGTCACGGCGCTCCTTCTTTTTCTCGCCGTGCGCCGCCTGCTGGTGCTGCCGATCCGGCGCGTCGTGCGGCACATGCAGACCTATGCCGAGGCGCCCGAGGATGCCCGGACGGTGATCGCGCCGAACGCCGATGTCGAGGAATTGCGGATGGCGGAGGAGGCGCTGCAATCGATGCAGACCCAGTTGACCGGGGCGCTGCGACAGAAGGAACGCCTTGCCCAGCTTGGCGGAGCCGTGGCAAAGATCAGCCATGACCTGCGCAACATCCTGACCACGGCGCAGCTTTTTGCCGACCGGCTGGAGGGCAGTGCCGATCCCGTGGTCGCCCGCGCGGCACCGAAGCTTATCAACTCCATCAGCAGGGCGGTCAGCCTGTGCGAAACGACACTGGCGTTCGGCAAGGCCGAAGAGCCGCCACCACAACTTCGCCGGCTGAACCTGGCCAAGCTGGTGGGAGAAGTCGCCGAAGGCGAGGGGCTGGGGTCGGAAACATCGATCACCTGTCTGATCGAGGTGCCACCCGGACTGATACTGCGTGCCGACAGCGAACAGTTGTACCGGGTGCTGTCGAACCTGATCCGCAACGCCCGCGAGGCAATCGAGGCGACGCGGCAGCCCGGAACCATCGAAGTCTCGGCGGGCGAGGATGAAGCGGAATGGTGGATCCGCGTTGGCGATACCGGCCCCGGCCTACCCCCCAAGGCGCGCGAGCACCTGTTCGCGGCCTTCCAGGGCGGAGCCAGAAAGGGCGGCACCGGCCTTGGGCTCGCCATTGCCGCCGAGCTGGTGCGTGGGCATGGCGGCAGGCTGGAACTGGCCCGCAGCGATGCCGAGGGGACCGAGTTCGCGATCCATCTCCCGAAGGGCTCGACCGACCTCTCCGCCTGATTTCGCCCTTGCAATGGCCGCACCACAAGGCTACATCGCCGCCAGTGCGGACCCGTAGCTCAGCTGGATAGAGCATCAGACTACGAATCTGAGGGTCGGGCGTTCGAATCGCTCCGGGTCCGCCAATAAAATCAATCACTCAGGCATACTTGACGCTTGGTGCGGGCGACTCACGCAGCGCAGTGGCACAGTTCTTGAGCGCAGCGTCCTGCTCATGATGCGTTCGGCCTGAGCGCAGTCGAACCAATGAACCTTGCGCCAGACACGCCGCTTGCGACCGCCATGCTTGCGCCTGCGTCGGGCAAGCAGTCCCCAGGACTGTTTGCTGACCCTCCACGGTCCACGCGCCTTCCCCCACGATCTTGATCCCCCTCGCCGGTTCGCTCGATCCGGTGGCGCCTACGTCGGTGTACTGGGTCTGCTCATGACCTCCAGCTACCACGCTGGATGCACACTATGACTGCCTGATGCGATTTGTGCATCAGAGCCAACCCTCACCCATCCATCTTCAACGCCGCGATGAACGCTTCCTGCGGGATCTCGACCTTGCCGAACTGGCGCATCTTCTTCTTGCCGGCCTTCTGCTTCTCGAGAAGCTTCTTCTTCCGGGTCGCGTCGCCGCCGTAGCACTTCGCCGTCACGTCCTTGCGCATGGCGCTCAGCGTCTCACGCGCAATGACGCGGCCGCCGATGGCTGCCTGGATCGGGATCTTGAACATGTGGCGGGGGATCAGATCCTTCAGTTTCTCGACCATTGACCGACCCCGAGCCTCGGCTCGGTCGCGGTGGACCATCATCGACAGGGCGTCGACGGGTTCGTCGTTCACCAGGACCGACATCTTCACCAGATTGTCCTCGCGGTAGCCCGAAATCTGATAATCGAAACTCGCGTAGCCCTTGGTCACGCTTTTCAGACGGTCGTAGAAGTCGAAGACCACTTCGGCCAGGGGCAGGTCGTATTCGACCATCGCGCGGGTGCCGGCGTAGGTCAGGTTCGACTGGATGCCGCGGCGGTCCTGGCAGAGTTTCAGGATGTCGCCAAGGTATTCGTCGGGGACCATGATCGTCGCCTTGATCCGCGGCTCCTCGATATGGTCGACGTAGGTCAGGTCGGGCATGTCGGCAGGGTTGTGCAGTTCGCGGACCTCGCCGTCCTTCATGTAAAGCTTGAAGACCACCGAGGGCGCGGTGGTGATCAGGTCAAGGTCGTATTCGCGTTCCAGCCGGTCGCGGATGACTTCAAGGTGGAGAAGGCCAAGGAAGCCGCAGCGGAAGCCGAAGCCGAGGGCGGCAGAGGTTTCCATTTCGGTCGAGAACGAGGCGTCGTTCAGCGAAAGCTTCTCGATCGCGTCGCGCAGGGCCTCGAAGTCGTTGGCATCGACCGGGAAGAGGCCGCAGAAGACCACCGGGACCGAGGGTTTGAAGCCGGGGAGCGGCGCGTCGCAGGCACGCCGTTCGTGGGTGATGGTGTCGCCCACTTTCGTATCGCGGACCTGCTTGATCGAGGCGGTGAAGATGCCGATCTCACCGGGGCCAAGTTCGGCGATGTCGACCATCTGGGGTTTCAGGACCGCGAGCTTGTCGATGCCGTAGACCGCGTTGGTCTGCATCATGCGGACCCGGTCGCCCTTTTTCATCACGCCGTCCATGATCCGCACCATCACGACGACGCCGAGGTAGGCGTCATACCAGCTGTCAACAAGCATGGCTTTCAGGGGTGCGTCGCGGTCGCCCTTGGGGGCGGGAAGGCGGGTGACGATGGCTTCCAAGACGTCGGGGATGCCGAGGCCGGTCTTGGCGGAGATCTGGATGGCGTCGGAAGCGTCGAGGCCGATCACGTCCTCGATGTTCTGCTTCACCCGCTCGGGTTCGGCCGCCGGAAGGTCGATCTTGTTCAGGACCGGGACGATTTCATGGCCCGCGTCCAGCGCCTGGTAGACGTTGGCGAGGGTCTGCGCCTCGACCCCTTGGGACGCGTCCACCACCAGAAGCGAGCCTTCGACGGCGCGCATGGAGCGGCTGACTTCATAGGCAAAGTCGACGTGACCGGGAGTGTCGATCAGGTTCAGGATATAGGTCTTGCCGTCCTTCGCGGGATATTCGATGCGGACGGTGTTGGCCTTGATGGTGATGCCGCGTTCCCGCTCGATATCCATCGAGTCGAGAAGCTGGGCCTGCATGTCGCGTTCGGCGACCGTGCCCGTCGACTGGATCAGCCGGTCGGCCAGGGTGGATTTGCCGTGGTCGATATGCGCCACGATGGAGAAATTGCGGATGCGGTCGAGCTCGATCATGGCCGGTGCTATGAGGGCAAAGGCAAGGGCGGTCAAGGCCAAGCGTTGCCCATCGGGGCTTGACAGCGCCGGGATCAGATGCTTTTCCTAGTAAAACACTCGGAAAAGGAACGATCATGAACGAACGGATCACACGGCTGGTGCTGCCGCGGCGCACGGTGCTTGCGGGCGGGGCGGCAATCGCAGGGGCATTGATCATGCGCCCGGCGCGGGCGCAGGTCGCCGAAGGGGGCGAGGGTGGCGCAGGCGGTGAAGGGGGTGCGGCCCGGGAGGCAGGCGCGACGGTCAGTCTGCTGACCATGCTCGGGCTGGTCGAGGGCCATGTTCGGTCGGGCTCGGCGCTGTACGCGGCGGGAGTGTCGGACATGGCGCTGGTGCACAAGCAGCACCCGTCCAAGGAGATCTACGGCGATCTCGCACCGATGCTGGAAGCGGTCGGCGCCCCGGGTTTCGCGCCGGAACTGGACGCGGCGGCGGCGGCCGTGATGGGCGGCAAGGATGCCGCGACGGTAGCGGCTGCCGAAGCGGCGGTGCTGGCGGCCATCGGAAAGGCGCGGGAGGCAGCCAAGGCGACCCCCGGAGAGGTCGCGGAATCCGTCCAGGCGCTGGTGCGCACGGCGGCCGACGAATACGTCGTCGGCATCGTCGACGGGCAGGTGGCGCAACTGGCCGAGTATCAGGATGCCTGGGGCTTCATGCGGGTCGCCAGGGCGCAGACCGAGGCGCTGGCCGCCGTCGCCCCGGAAGTCGCGGCCAAGATGGCCGAGGCGCTGGCCCCGACGGATGCGCTCTTCCCCGACATCGTGCCGAAAGACCGCATCGCCGCGGACCCGAAGGAATTGCAGGGGGCTGCCGCGCGGATCGAGCTGGCGCGTCTGCAACTGAAGTGATGCGCGCATGTTCCACGCGCTGAGCGGGCTTTTCGACGCCCCGACGCTGGCCGCCCTGCGGGAGGCGGTGGCGGGGCTCGACTTCGAGGACGGCGCGCGCACCGCGGGCGCGCTGGCGGCGCGCGTCAAGCGCAATGCGCAGGCGAAGCCTTCGCCGGCGCGCGACGCCGTCCTGAAGAAGGCCGAGGCCGCCCTCATGGCCCATCCGGGCTTCGTCTCGGCCGCCGTGCCGAAGGCGTTCGTGCGTCTGATCGTGTCGCGCTACGAGGCGAGGACCGCGGCTTCAATTTGCCCGCGGGCGAGGCGATCCTCTACCCGTCCGACACGCTGCACCGGGTCGAGCCGGTGACCGAAGGCCTGCGCCTTGCCATCGTCGGCTGGGTCACGAGCCGGGTGCGCGATCCCGCGCGGCGCGAAGTGCTGTTCGATCTGGATGCCGCCGTGACCGAGGCGGTCGCCTCGGGCGCGCCGACAGCGCAGCTTTTGCGGCTGACGCGGTCGCGGTCGAACCTGCTGCGGATGTGGGCCGAGTGAGGGGGCCAGTGACGGGGCCAGTGACGGGGCCAGTGAAGGGCCGCGAGGCCTTGGGGCGCGGCGAGGTGAGCCCACAAGCACTTGCGTCCACACCGGACAGCGTGGCGCGGGTAAGTCAAGCCTCTGCGAGGCTTGAAAAAATCCTCTGGTCAAGGCAATATCCTTGGCAGAAACCGACCGGCGAGAGAGGACGAGGTATGCAGTCCCGGGACCGGCAATGAGGCAGAGCGAATGAAATCCTACCTGTTTGTGGCCGCCGTCGCGGCGTCTTCTGCGGTGTTTTCGGGCGCGGCCAGCGCGCGTCCGATCGAGCGGGCCTGCATGGCCTCGGACCGGGGCGGCAACCGGTCGCTGTGCGGTTGCATCCAGCAGGCGGCGGACATGACGCTGTCGGGCGGCGACCAGCGGCGGGCCGCGAAGTTCTTCAAGAACCCCGAAGCCGCGCACAGGACCTGGATGTCGCAGTCGAAGTCCGACGATGCCTTCTGGGAGCGCTACAAGAGCTTTGGCCAGACTGCCGAAGCCTATTGCGGCGGGTGATGCTGCCCGGCGGCCCTGATCCGCGGCCCGGCCATCAACTGCCCCCGCCGCAGACGCGAAAGGCCCCGCCTTCGGGATGAAGGCGGGGCCTTTTCGGCGGGCTCGCGACGGCTCAGGCGGTGGCCTGGGCCTTGGCGATGTCCTTCTTGATCTTCAGCGCGGCGGCGGAAAGTTCATCGTCCTTCGCCTTCGCCAGATAGGCGTCAAGGCCGCCCCGGTGGTCGACCGAGCGCAGCGCCGCGGCGGTGACGCGCAGCTTGAACGACTGCCCAAGCACGTCCGAGATCATGGTGACCTCGTTCAGGTTCGGCAGGAACCGACGGCGCGACTTGTTGTTGGCGTGGCTGATCGTGTTGCCCGACATCGGCCCCTTGCCGGTGAGTTCGCAGACGCGCGACATTCTGGTGTTCCTTCGATTCGTCAACAACGGAAAAAGGCGGGGAATCCCCTGCCCTCGCATTCGATTGGAGGCGTGTAAGGGGAATTGCGGGCGAGGTCAAGCGGGTGGCCCGCCTGCCCCGGGCGTATCCGGGAAAGGGGGAAGGGGGAAGGTCAGTCGGGGTCGCCGGGCCCGCCTGCGTCAAGCAGGGCCTCCGCACGCGCGACGGCCTGTTCGGCGCAAAGCGGTTGGCCCCTGCGCGCATGGTATCCGGCGCGTTCGCGCCAGTAGCTGGCCGAGGTCGGGCGCAGGTCGCGGTGCAGGCGCTGGACATCCTGCGGCCGCAGGCGTGGCGACAGGCTAAGCCGTTGCAGCGCCGGAAAGCCGGCGGCCGAGGTGATGGCAAGCGAGCCGGGGTGGCCACCAAAGGCCAGAGGCGCGGCTGCGATGCCCGGCAGCAAGGCCGTGATCCGGCGGGCATGCAGACTGTCGAGGCGGTGGAACGGGTCAAAGGCGACCACGCCTTTCAGGTCGGGCCGGGCATGGGTCGCAAGCTCGCCCGCCCCGGCGTCGAAGCCTGCGGCCTCGGGATAGCGGTCTTCGCCGGGGACGCGCAGCGAAACCTGGGGCGAGATGAGCAGAACCTGATTGAGGCGCAGCACGCGCGAAAAGCGCAGCGCCGCATAACCGCCCATCGAGAAGCCGAGCGCGCGCGCGGTCATGAAGCGGCCCCGCGCGGCCTTTAGCGCCGCTTCCAGTCCGGTGGTTTCCGGGTTCAGGAACCAGTCGTTCCAGCGGGTCTGGATGTGCAGGTGCGCAAGCCCGGCGGTCAGCGCGCGCCGGACCGGGCCGCGGTCGGAAAACCTGCCGGGGTCGGGCAGCCATTGCCGGAAGGTGACGTAAAGCGCGGTGGTCGGTCGGTCAGGAACCCAGAGCCGGGCGCGCAAGAGGTCGCCGCCGAAGACGGTTTCCGGCGCGGAGCCCGGCGTCACGCGCGCCGCCCGAGGCGGGTGGCGCGATTGCACAGCGCGGGTGCGCTGCCAGTGGCCTTGCGCCTTGCGCCAGTCAGCCAGTGTCCGGATCTCGTCCCACGCGCGGGTCAGGCCTTCGGCGGTGACGGCAGAAACCGGCAGGGCCTTGGGGAAGCCCGGCGGGTCCTGCGGGCGGCGGCGAAGAAGCTGCAACGCCCCGGCGTAGTCGGCCACGGTGCGCAGCGCGGCCGGTTTCAGATCGCCGTCCGCCTTGTTCACCAGGATCAGGTCCGCCATTTCCATGATGCCGCGTTTCACGCCCTGCAACTCGTCGCCCCCGGCAGGAGCGAGGAGGAGAAGGAACAGGTCCGAAAGCTCGGCGACCACGGTCTCGCTTTGTCCGACGCCGACGGTTTCGATCAGGACGATGTCGAAACCTGCGGCTTCGCACAGGGTGACGGCCTCGCGGGTGCGGCGGGCGACGCCGCCAAGCTGGCTTTGGCTGGGCGAGGGGCGGATGAAGGCGTTGGGGTCCCGCGACAGGCGCTCCATCCGGGTCTTGTCGCCCAGGATCGATCCGCCAGAGCGGGCCGAGGACGGGTCGACCGCCAGAACGGCGACCTTCCGGCCCTGTCCGGCCAGCATCAGGCCGAAAGTCTCGATGAAGGTGGACTTGCCGACGCCCGGCGTGCCGGAGAGGCCGATGCGCAGTGCCTGCGGGCCCTCGCGCAGGGCGGCAAGAAGCGCCAGCGCCTCGGCCCGGTGGTCGGGGCGGGCGCTTTCGACCAGCGTGATGGCGCGGGCAAGCGCCCGGCGGTCTCCGGCGCGGATCAGGCGGGCGCGGTCAATCGTGTCCATGCGGTCTTTCTGCCGGATCGGGACCGGCTTGGCGAGGGGCCTTGTCTTGACCGGGGTGCGCGGCCTGGCGACGAAAGATCGGGGCTTCCGGCCTGGTCGGGCCCGCGCGATAAGCGGGTATGGTCGATCTGCCGGTCTCATCTGTCCTGCCCGAGCTTGCCGATGCCCTTGCATCGCGCGGGATGGCGGTGTTGCAGGCGCCGCCAGGCGCGGGAAAGACAACGCTGGTGCCGCTGGATCTGCTGGCGCGGGGGATCGTCCGGGGCCGCATCCTGATGCTGGAGCCGCGGCGGCTTGCAGCACGCGCCGCGGCCGAGCGGATGGCAGAGACGCTGGGCGAGCTGGTCGGGGCGACGGTCGGCTACCGCATCCGCGGCGAGGCACGGGTCTCGGCCCTGACGCGGATCGAGGTGGTGACAGAGGGCATCCTGACCCGGATGATCCAGTCCGATCCAGAGCTTTCCGGCGTCGGACTGGTGATTTTCGACGAATTTCACGAACGCTCGCTCAACGCGGATCTGGGGCTGGCGCTGTGCCTGGAGGTGCGGGGGGCGCTGCGGCCAGAGCTGCGGCTTCTGGTGATGTCGGCAACGCTGGAGGCGGGCCCGGTGGCGGCGCTGATGGGTGGGGCACCGGTGGTGACCTCTGGCGGTCGGGCCTTTCGGGTGCAGACGCGCTGGCTGCCGCGCCCGCCCGATGCGTCCATGCGGCTGGAGGCGGTGGTGGCGGGCGCGGTGCGGGCGGCGCTGCAAGAGACCGAGGGGGGTCTTCTGGTCTTCCTGCCCGGCGAAGGCGAGATCCGCCGGGTCGAGCGGCTGCTGGACGGGATGGCGGGGGTGGCGGTGCGGCCCTTGTTCGGCGCGATGGACTTTGCGGCGCAACGTGCGGCGCTGGCCCCGACCGGGGGTCGGAAGGTGGTGCTGGCAACCTCGATCGCCGAGACCTCGCTGACGCTGCCGGACATCCGGGTGGTGGTGGATGCCGGCCGGGCCCGGCGGGCGCGGTTCGATCCGAACTCGGGCATGTCGCGGCTGGTGACGGAGCGGGTCACCAAGGCCGAGGCCGAGCAGCGTCAGGGTCGGGCGGGGCGCGTGGCCGAAGGGGTGTGCTACCGGCTGTGGACAAAAGGCGAGGAAGGCGGGTTGGCACCCTATCCGCCCGCCGAGATCGAGGTGGCCGACCTTGCGGGGCTGGCGCTCGAACTGGCGGTCTGGGGGGGAACGGATCTGCCCTTCCTGACACCGCCGCCAGCGGGGCCCCTGGCCGAAGCGCGGGCGCTCCTGACGGCGCTCGGGGCGCTGGACCAGCACGGGCACATCACGGCGCATGGCAAGCGGCTGGCAGGCCTGCCGCTGCATCCGCGCCTCGCGCACATGCTGGCCGTGGCAGGCCCGCAGGCGGCCACGCTCGCCGCCCTTCTGGCGGAACGCGATCCGTTGCGGGGGGCGGGGCCGGATCTTGGCTTGCGGATGCAGGCGATCGCCCACCCGGGGCCGGACGCCGATCGGGCGGTGGTAGAGCGTATCCGGGCAGAGGCGAAACGGCTGAACGCGGCGGCGCAGTCGTTGATGTCGGCGGCGGCCCCCGCCTCCCGCTTCCCACCGGGGGAAGCGGGTCGCCCGGCCCGGCCGGATGCGCCCCACGCGCCACCCCGCGCCGCCCCTCCCCCCCGTGAGGAGGATGGCTCAAGCAGTTGCAGTCTCGCCGAGATGGCGGCGCTGGCCTATCCGGACCGGATCGGACTGCGCCGCAAGGGGGAAGCCCCGCGCTGGGTTCTGTCAGGCGGCAAGGGTGCCGCAATGGAGTCTGCGCTTTCCCTCTCGGCTGCGCGGATGATCGTGGCGACGGACCTTGATGGCGACACGCGCGAGGCGACGGTGCGGCAGGCGGTGGCGATCTCTGAGGCCGAGGTGCGAAGGCTATATGCCGACCGCATCCGCTGGGTCGAGCTTTGCGAGTGGTCGCGCCGCGAGGGTCGGGTCACAGCGCGGCGACAAGAGCGGCTTGGGGCGCTGGTGCTGGACGACAGGCACTGGGATGCTCCGCCCGACGCCGTGGCGCGCGCGGTGCTGGACGGGGTGCGGACCCTGGGGCTGCCCTGGACAGCCGCCGCACGCAGGTTGCGGGCCCGGGCGCGGCTGGCGCAGGGTGCGGGCTGGCCGGGGGTCGAGGATGCGGACCTCATCGCCAGTGCCGAGGATTGGCTGCTGCCGCATCTTGCGGGCGTGCGAACCGAGGCCGAGCTTCGGGCGCTGGACCTGACGCCCGCGCTGCAGGGCCTCTTTGGCTGGGAGCGGATGGCCGAAATGGACCGGCTGGCACCGGGAAGTTTCGAGACGCCGCTCGGGCGGAGGATCCCGATCGACTACGACGGCGAGGTTCCTGCCATCGAAGTCCGCCTGCAAGAGATGTTCGGGGTCACGACGCATCCGGTTGTCGGCGCGCAGCGGATGCCGGTCAGGATCACGCTGCTGTCCCCCGCCCGCGCGCCGGTGCAGGTGACGACCGACCTGCCGCGGTTCTGGGCAACCTCCTACGCCGATGTCCGCAAGGACATGCGCGGGGCCTATCCGCGCCACCCCTGGCCCGAAGACCCAACCGTGGCGGAACCAACGCTGCGGGCGAAGCCGCGCGGGACATGAGCGGAACCCGACTGCCTCGGTGCCGGCGAACCCGGTCGACGGATGCCGGGGCCGGTTTGCGCAAACGCGCGACACCGGGCGGGGCAAAGGGGCTTTTGTCCGCGGGCTGCACGCCATATCAGATCGACAGGAAAAGAGGCGGACCATGCAGAGGGACAGACAGGCGCGCCAGGCGCGCTGGGCAGTGGCGGCGATGTTTCTGGCCAACGGCTTTGTCATGGGAGCCTGGGCACCGCAGATTCCGCTGTTGATGCCGCGCCATGGCGTGACCGAATCAGTGCTGGGCCTGCTGATCCTTGTCCTTGGTCTTGGTGCGGTTTCTGCGATGCTGTTCGCCGGACGACTGATCAGCCACTACGGCGGGCGGCGCATCCTGTCGCTGTTCTCGCTGGCACTGATCCCGGTCCTGCCGATGGTGGTCTTTTCCCCGAACCTCTGGGTCCTTGCCCTGTTCATGGCCTTTTTCGGCGCGATGGCGGGCAGCATGGACGTGGCGATGAACGCGCAGGCGGTCGAGATCGAGCGGCGGCTTGACCGGGCGATCATGTCGTCAAGCCACGGGTTCTGGAGCCTGGGCGGCTTCATCGGCGGATCGGCCGGCAGCTGGGTGATCGCGCAATGGGGCTCCGATGTGCAATCGATCGCGACCGCGGTGGTCGTGGCCGGGGTCGTGCTGGCGGCGATGCCCTTCCTTCTGGCCGATGCGCCAGGGCCGGCCGTCGCCGAGGCCTCGGCCGCGCCGAAGACCCGGCTCTTCCCGAAGGACTTGCATGTCTGGCTTCTGGGGTTCCTGGCGCTGTTCGCCATGGTGCCGGAAGGGGCGGTCCTGGATTGGGCGGCGATCTATCTGCAAAAGGAGCTGGGGGCGGATGTGTTCGTCTCGGGCCTGGGCTTTGCCTTCTTCGCGGGCGCAATGGCGGTGATGCGTTTTGCCGGGGATTCGGTCCGAAACCGGTTCGGCGCGGTTCGGACCCTGCGCCTGTCCGGGTTTCTCGGCGCGGCAGGCCTGATGGGCGGGGCGCTGGCCCCCCAGGACTGGGTGGCGATCGTCAGCTTCACCATCGCGGGCCTTGGCGTGGCGAACATGGTGCCGATCCTGTTTTCGGCTGCCGGGAATCACCCGCATCTGCCGCCGGCCAACGCAATCTCCATCGTCACGATGGTGGGCTACTGCGGCATCCTGATTGCGCCGTCGACCATCGGCTTTCTGGCGGAACAGATGGGATTCCGGCCGACCTACGGCGGGCTGTCGCTGCTTCTGGTCGTCGTGGCGCTTGTTGCCGCGCGGGCTTCGGATGCCGACGGGGCGAAACCGGTCGAGCCGTTGGGCGCGACAATCGCCTGACGCGGATCAGCATGCGCCGGTCACGGTGCGCCCATGTAGTCGCGCTTGCCAAGCTCGACCCCGTTGGCGCGCAGGATGTCGTAGGCCGTGGTGACGTGAAAGAAGAACTGCGGCAAGGCGAAGAACGACAGGAACTCCTCGCCCGGAAGCACCAGGTCGCGGCCTCCGGTCCTGAAATGGATCGGCCGTTCCGCCGCATGGGCGAAATCGGATTGCTGGAACGACCCCATGTAGCCCCGCGCCCCCGAGATCCGGTCCCTCAGCTCGGCGAAGGTGGTCTCGGTATCGGGGAAGCCTTTCGGTTCCACGCCGGCAAGCCGGGCCGTGCCCCGCACGGCAAAGTCGCAGGCAAGCTGCACCTGGCGGGTGAAGGGGAACATGTCGGGGAAAAGGCGGGCGGCGAGGATCACCTCGGGCTTGATCTTCTTGGCCTCGCAATGCGCCTCGGCCTTGGCAAGGACGCTGGCGAGGGCGGACAGGAAGCGGTCGAAGACGGCAACAGAGCGGCGGTGCATTGGGGCCTCCCTTGGGGGTATTGCGGACCAAGGTGGCCCAAGCGGGCGGGAATGCCAAGGGCCACCCGGCATCGCCGGGAACTCCAGAGCCGTCGCTGCCCGAGGAGCCGCGCCTGTCCGTGCCCTCGGCACTGCACCGCAACGGCACCGGACGCGCGGTCAGACCCCCAGGCACCAGCGCATCACGGCCTTCTGCGCGTGCAGCCGGTTCTCGGCCTCGTCGAAGATCACCGAATGCGGGCCGTCCATCACGGCGCTGGTCGCCTCGTCGTTGCGGTGCGCGGGCAGGCAATGCATGAACAGGGCGTCGGGCCTGGCGCGGGACATGAGCGCCTCGTTCACCTGATAGGGGCGGAGCTGGTTGTGGCGGCGTTCCTTGGCGGACTCGGGGTCGTGCATCGAGACCCAGGTGTCGGTGACCACCAGATCCGCCCCCTCGACGGCGGTGAAGGGATCGCGCTGGATGGTGACCTTCGAGCCCTTCTCGCGGGCGAAGGCGACGAACTTGTCTTCGGGGTCAAGCGTTTCCGGCCCGGTGAAGGTGAAGTCGAAGCCGAACTGTCCGGCGGCGTGCAGGAACGAGGCGCAGACGTTGTTGCCGTCGCCGCACCAGACCACCTTCCTGCCCCGGATCGGGCCGCGGTGTTCCTCGTAGGTCATCACGTCGGCCATGATCTGGCAGGGGTGGGTGCGGTTGGTGAGGCCGTTGATCACCGGGACGGTGGCGTGTTCGGCCATTTCCAGCAGCGTCGCCTCTTCGAAGGTGCGGATCATGATGAGATCGACGTAGCGGGAGAGGACGCGGGCGGTGTCGGCGATGGTCTCGCCATGGCCAAGCTGCATCTCCTTGCCCGAGAGCACCATCGTCTCGCCGCCCATCTGGCGGACGCCGACGTCAAAGCTGACGCGCGTGCGGGTCGAAGGTTTCTCGAAGATCAGTGCGACCATGTGGCCCATCAAAGGCTGCTCGTCATCGGGCGAGCCCTTCGGGCGGCCGTTGCGGGCGGTCTTCATGGCCTGTGCGGTGTCGATCATGGCCCGAAGCTGGGCGGGATCAGTCTTGTGGATATCAAGGAAGTGGTTCATTTCGTTTCGCTTTTTTGACCCGGAAGCCGGGGGTTTCACACCCCCGGACCCCCGTGGGATATTTGGAGAAGAGAAAGGGCTCAGGCGGCCTTCACCAAGGTGGCCGCGGCCTTGTCGAGGCGGGTGAGGGCCTCGGCGATGTCGGCATCCGGGATGTTCAGCGCGGGCAGGAGGCGCAAGACATTGTCGGCAGCGGCAACCGTCAGGACACCGGCCGAATAGCCTGCCTTGACCACTTCGGCGGGTGCGGGCTTGCACTTCAGGCCCAGCATCAGGCCTTCGCCCCGGACGGAGTCGAACATCTGCGGGTGGCGGGCGACAAGGGATTCCAGGCCCTGGCGCATGAGGGCGCCCTTGCGGGCGACCTCGGCCAGGAAGGCGGGGTCGGAGAGGATCTCGACGACCTTGGCTCCGACGGCGCATCCAAGGGGATTGCCGCCGTAGGTCGATCCGTGTGTGCCCGCCGTCATGCCGGACGCGGCGCGTTCGGTGGCAAGGACCGCGCCCAGGGGGAAGCCGCCGCCGATGCCCTTGGCGACCATCATGATGTCGGGGGTGATCCCGGCCCATTCGTGGGCAAAGAGGCGACCGGTGCGACCCATGCCGCATTGCACCTCGTCGAAGATCAGCAGTGTGCCGGTTTCGCCACAAAGGTCGCGCAGGCCTTTCAGGCACTGGTCAGGGACCACGCGGATGCCGCCCTCGCCCTGAATCGGCTCGAGGATGACGGCGCAGGTCCGGTCGGTGATGGCGGCGCGGATCGCGGCGTGGTCGGCGTCAGACGCGGGCCATTTCAGGTGCGTGAAGCCGGGCATCAGGGGACCGAAGCCCTTGACCATCTTTTCCGACCCGGCCGCCGCGATGGCACCTGTGGACCTGCCGTGGAAAGCGCCCTCGAAGGCCACGATCCCGGTCCGCTCGGGCTGGCCCGCCTCATGGTGGAACTTGCGCGCCATCTTGATCGCAAGCTCTGCCGCCTCGGTGCCGGAGTTGGTGAAGAACACCGTGTCGGCGAAACTGACTTCGGTCAGAAGTCGCGCCAGCCGCTCCTGTTCCGGGATCGTGTAGATGTTCGAGACGTGCCAGAGCTTGCGTGCCTGGTCCGTCAGGGTCTGCACCAGTGCCGGATGGGCGTGGCCGAGCGCGTTCACCGCGATGCCCGCGCCGAGGTCGAGATATCGCCGTCCGTCCTCGGCGATCAGCCAGCTGCCTTCGCCTTTGACAAAGGCGATGGGCGCGCGGTTGTAGGTCGGCAGGACGGAAGGGATCATGGAACGGCAGTCCTTCATCTGAAAGCCAATGGGTGCCCGAGGGTCGGCGGGGAGTCAACTTGGGGAATGGCATGGCGCGCAGGCGCCGGTGACAGCGGAAGCGGCGTCAGACGCTGCGGCGTCGGCGCGGGGCAGAGATATGGCGGGTTCCAGCGGTCATGGCATGTGCTTAGCCGGAAGCTTCCGCCCGGTAAAGCAGATTTCCGCGCGACCGGCCTTGCACTGTTTTCACTGGAAATGCGCGGTAAACGCTGGCAAGGCAGACTGGGGAAGAGCAAGCGCGCGGGGTCCTGCTGCAAAGGGCCAGAAGCACGCCAGGGTTCGGAACAGGGATGAGTGCTGAACGCATCACTTTTGGCGTCTATGCGCTGGATCAGGTGCTTTTGCCGAACGCCACGGCGAAGGGCTGGGCCGCGCGGCTGGCAGAGACGGCGCCGACCCTTGTGGCGGGGGCTTTGCTGTATTGCCTGACGCTGGTCGCTGAATCGGAAGGCATGGTTCTTGGCGAAGCGGTCTCGCTGGCCGGAACCGTCTGGCTGCCGGGCCTGCGGGTCGCGGTCGAGCCGGTCGCGGGGCTGTCCGGGCTGTTCCTGGTCCGGATCGGGGGCAAAGCCGCGGCGCTGGCGACGGCCACCCCCTGGGCAGAGGGGACCGCCTGGCAGGCCGAAGGGCCCGAGATGCCCGAGGCACTGGCCGCCTATGCGGCAGGCACGTTGATCGACACGCCGGACGGCCCCCGCGCGGCAGGAGATCTGGTGGCCGGTGACGTGGTCACCACGCTGGGCAACGGATCTCGCCCGCTGCGCTGGGTCGGGCGGCGGCAGGTGACCCCGGTCGAGTTCCTGGCCCGTCCCGGTCTGCGGCCGGTGGGCTTTGCTCCCGGGACGGTGGACAATGACCGCGCGCTGTTGGTGTCGCCCGGGCAGCGGATGCTGATCGACGATTGGCGCGCGGCGGTCTATTTCGGCGAGGACCAGGTGCTGGTCTCGGCACTGGCGCTGGTTGACGATCAGGCTGTCCGACAGGTCCTGCCCGCCTCGGCACTGGATTATGTGGTCCTCTTGTGCGACCGCCACGAGATTTTGCTGGCCGAGGGCGCGCGGTCGGAAAGTTTTCATCCCGGAGAGTCGGGACAGGCGGGGCTTGCGCCGGTCGAGAGGGCCGCTCTCGCGGTCGTCCTGCCCGAGGCAGAGCTTGGGCGCAGGCGGGCGGCGTTTCCGATCGTGCACACTGCCGAGGCGCGTGCCCTGCGGCTTCGGGTCTAGGTCCAGGCGCAGATCGCGTCCAGCATCGCGATGACGTATAGCCGTCGGGGTCAAAGCCGCGGGCGTCCAGAAGCACGGACAGGACGCCAGCGACGCACCCGCCCCCGTTTCGCGCCCGCCCTTGCGGCCCCCTGCCCCGGGCGGATAGAGTGCCCGGGCAGTCAAGATGGCGGAGAGCAGGATGTCCTGGACGGACGAGCGGGTCGAGACGCTCAAGCGCATGTGGAACGAAGGCCAGTCGGCCAGCCAGATCGCCAAGGAACTGGGCGGGGTGACCCGCAACGCGGTGATCGGCAAGGTGCATCGGCTGGGCCTGTCAAACCGGGCCGGCGCCGGCCATGACGAAGAAGAGGCAGCGCCCGCCCCGGCACCCGCCGCAGCCGCGAAGCCGGACCCCGTGCCACGCCCGGATCCCTCGCCGCGCGCCGAGGCCTCGCGCCCGTCGGGGCCGACGGCACCTCCGGGCGCTCCGGCGTCGAATGTGACGCCGCTGCCGGTCCGCAAGACGATCATCCCGGCAGGGCAGCCGCTGCCGCCGCAGCCCAGCCTGAACGAGATCAGCCCCGAAGCACTGGCCAGCGTGCGCGAGGTGGAAAAGCGCGCCAAGCGGCTGACGCTGATGGAACTGACCGAACGGACCTGCAAATGGCCGATCGGAGATCCCGCCACCGATGATTTCTGGTTCTGTGGCCTGCCAAGCCTGCCCGGCAAGCCCTATTGCGAGGCGCATGTCGGCGTGGCCTTCCAGCCGATGAGCGCGCGGCGCGACCGGCGGCGCTGAGGCTTGCCGGCCAAGCGCGGGTTTGTGACCCGATACGGGTTGCGCCCGGACCCGGGACCGCTAGAGTGCGCGCCCATGTCGATGCCCAACGCCGATACCCTTGCCGCCGCCGCCCGGGCTGCCGGCCGCAAAGGCCCGCCGCCGGTGCATCTGTGGAACCCGCCGTTCTGCGGCGATCTCGACATGCGCATCGCCCGCGACGGCACCTGGTTCTATCTCGGCACGCCGATCGGCCGCGCGGCCCTGGTCAGGCTGTTCTCCTCGATCCTCAAGCGCGAGGGCGACGACTACTTTCTGGTCACCCCGGTCGAAAAGGTCGGGATCAGGGTCGACGACGCCCCGCTTCTTGCCATCGACTTCGACGTCGCGGGCGCGGGCGCGGCGCAGGTGGTGACCCTGGTCACCAAGACCGAGGACGAGGCCGTTCTTGGCCCCGACCATCCGCTGCGGGTCGAGCGTGACGCAACGACGGGCGCGCCGTCGCCCTATGTCCTTGTGCGCGACAATCTCTGGGCGCTGATCGACCGGAAATCGTTTTACCGGCTGGTCGATCTTTGTTGCCATCACGACCAGGGCGGGCAAAGGTGGTTCGGCCTTTGGTCCTCGGGGCAGTTCTTCCCGGTCATCCCGTCCTCCGAGCTGCCAAACCCGGAATTGCCCTGACACGCCATGCCCCGCTTCGCCGCCAACCTGACGCTGCTCTTCAATGAGGTTCCGATGCTCGACCGCCCCGACTGGGCGGCACGCTGCGGTTTCGACGGGGTCGAGGTCCTGTTCCCCTATGACCAACCGATGGCGGACTGGGAACGCGCGCTGAACGGCCTGCCGGTGGCGCTGATCAACACGCCCCCCGGCGACTGGGCCAGCGGCGACCGGGGTTTCGCTGCCGTGCCGGGGATGGAGCTGCGCTTCCGCGACAGCTTCCTGCGCGCCGCCGATTACGCGACCCGGCTGCGGGCCGGCCGGGTGCATGTGATGGCTGGCGTCGCCAAGGGACCGCAGGCCGAACAGTGTTATGTCGAGAATCTGACCTGGGCCCTTGCCCAGGCACCTGACCTCACGCTGACGCTGGAACCCCTGAACCCCGACGACATGCCCGGCTATTTCCTGAACGACTATGACCAGGCGGCCCGGATCGTCGACGATCTCGCCAGTCCGCGCATCGGGCTGCAGTTCGACCTTTGGCACGCGGCACGGCTGCACGGCGATGCCCGGACCGTCTGGGACGACCATCGTCACCGGATCAACCACATCCAGATCGCGGGCTTTCCGGGCCGCAACGAACCGGGCGGCGGCGGATTCTCTTTGCCCGATCTGTGCGATGCGGTGGACCGCCACTGCCCGCAGGTCTGGCTCGCGGGCGAGTATCGGCCCGCCCGCGGCACTGCACAGGGCCTTGGCTGGCTGACCGCGCTGAAATCCCGGGGGACGCCGATCGGCGGCTAGGCCGGGGCCGCTTTCCCGCTTGTGCCCCCGCACGCTCGCCCGCTAAAAGCGCTTCAGGACAAGACAGGACCATAGCCCATGCCGATCGACGCCCCCGAGACCCAAGTCGTCACCACCTGGAAAGTGGCCTGCGACGGCGGCGAGGGCGCGCTGGGGCACCCCCGCGTCTGGCTGACCATCCCCGCCGACACCGGGTTTGTCGACTGCGGCTACTGCGACAAGCGCTATGTCATCGACCGCGACCACGCGCAGGACGACCACTAGCTGACGGGTGGACCGACGGCCCGTTCCCTGCCAATACTTCCGGCCTGACGGACGGGAGAGACGCATGACCTTCGGCACGGGCCACCACCTGCACCTGATCGACGGCTCGGCCTATATCTTCCGCGCCTATCACGCGCTGCCGCCCCTGACCCGCAAGTCTGACGGCCTGCCGGTGGGCGCGGTCGCGGGGTTCTGCAACATCCTGTGGAACGAGCTGTCGCGTGCCAGCGCCGGCAAGGCCGCGACGCATCTCGCCGTGGTGTTCGACCATTCCGCCACCACCTTCCGCAACGCGCTTTACCCCCAGTACAAGGCCAACCGCCCCGACCTGCCCGAGGACCTGCGCCCGCAATTCCCGCTCACCCGCGAAGCGACCCGCGCCTTCAACGTCGCCTGCCTGGAAACCGAAGGCTACGAGGCCGACGACATCATCGCCGCCCTGTCCTGCCGCGCGGTCGAGGCCGGGGGCAGCTGCACCATCATTTCCTCCGACAAGGACCTGATGCAACTGATCCGCCCCGGCGTCGACATGTTCGACCCGATGAAATCCCGCCAGATCGGCCCCGACGAGGTGCTGGAGAAATTCGGCGTCCCCCCCGACCGGGTGATCGACGTGCAATCCCTTGCCGGAGACTCGGTCGACAACGTCCCCGGCGCGCCCGGGATCGGCCTCAAGACTGCTGCCCTGCTGATCCAGGAATACGGCGACCTCGACACGCTCCTGGCCCGCGCGCACGAAATCAGGCAGCCCAAGCGCCGCGAAGCCCTGATCGACAACGCCGAGCAGATCAGGATTTCCCGCCAACTGGTCACACTCGATTGCGACACGCCCCTCGACGTGACAAAGGCCGAAAGCCTGCCCTTCGACCTGTCCGCCTACGAATGTGTCCGCGACCTCGCCGCGCTTGATCGCTGGATCGCCCGCATCCAAGAGGTGGGCCACGTCGCCGTCGATACCGAAACCACCAGCCTTGACGAAATGCGGGCCGAGCTTGTCGGCATCTCGCTGGCGGTCGATGCGGGCCAGGCCTGCTATATCCCGGTTGGCCACACCACTGGCGGCGGCGACCTCTTTGGCGCGACCGCGCTTGCCCCGGACCAGCTGCCGATGGAGGCCGTCCTGCAAGCCCTGCGACCCGTCCTGCAGGACCCCGCGATCCTGAAGATCGGCCAGAACATGAAATATGACTGGAAGATCTTCGCCCGCCTCGGCATCCGCATCTCGCCCTTCGACGACACGCTGCTGATGTCCTACGCGATGCACGCAGGGCTCCACAACCATGGCATGGACGAACTTTCCGACCGCTACCTCGTCTATCAGCCCGTCTCGATCAAGACGCTCCTTGGCTCGGGCAAATCCCAGATCACCTTCGACAGGGTCGCCATCGACGCGGCGGTGAAATACGCCGCCGAGGATGCCGATGTCACCCTCCGCCTCTGGCAGACCTTCAAGCCACAGCTCCACCGCGCCCGCGTCACCACCGTCTACGAGACCCTCGAACGCCCCCTGGTCCCGGTTCTGGCCGACATGGAAATGGCCGGCATCCAGATCGACCGCGACACCCTGCGCGGCATGTCCAACGTCTTTGCGCAGAAGCTGGTCCAGCTGGAGGAGGAGATCCACGGGATCGCCGGTGAGAAATTCAACGTCGGCTCGCCAAAGCAACTGGGCGAAATCCTGTTCGACCGGCTGCAGATCCCCGGCGGCACCAAAGGCAAGACCGATGCCTACGGAACCGGGGCCGACATCCTGGAAGACATCACCACGCT
>NCDY01000054.1 GCA_002280405.1 Rhodobacterales bacterium 32-66-9
GCCTTCGACTGGCTGTCGGTGGTGCAGGCCGGTGGAGCCGCGGACTTCCGGCGCAGCGGTCCGGCGGATTTCCTGAGGCTTGGCGCAAGGTTTCTGGCCGACACCCCGACGTTGTGGGATTTCCAGCAAAACCGGCTGATCTTCCTGGCCCCCGGGGCGGGACTGTTGGCCGATCCCGGTTTGCCAGATTGACTTGGGCCGCCGCTGCGGTGTAAACGGGCGCTGCAGGGCCGTCCGGTCCATCGCACCTCCCGTTCCAAATCCGCCGTGACCCCCCGTGAAAGGGCGTGGTCCGCACAAAGGTATTCCATGACCGTCGAACGCTTGAACCTTGCCGAACTGAAGGCCAAGACCCCCGCCGACCTTCTGGCCATGGCCGAGGAGTGGGAGATCGAGAACGCCCCTTCGATGCGCAAGGGCGAGATGATGTTCTCGCTCTTGAAGGAACATGCCGAGGAAGGCTGGGAAATCGGCGGTGACGGCGTGCTGGAAGTTCTGCAGGACGGGTTCGGCTTCCTGCGTTCGCCTTCCGCCAACTACCTGCCCGGCCCGGATGACATCTACGTCTCGCCCGACATCCTGCGCCAGTTCTCGCTGCGCACCGGCGACACCATCGAAGGCCTGATGCAGGCCCCGAAGGAAAACGAGAAGTATTTCAGCATGACACGCGTCACGCGGATCAACTTCGACGACCCGGAGAAGGCCAAGCACAAGGTCCACTTCGACAACCTGACGCCGCTTTACCCCGATGAGCGGCTGAAGATGGAAGTCGAGGATCCGACGATCAAGGACCGCTCGGCCCGGATCATCGACCTCGTCTCGCCCATCGGGAAGGGCCAGCGCGGCCTGATCGTTGCCCCGCCGCGGACCGGCAAGACGGTACTGTTGCAGAACATCGCGCATTCCATCGCGACCAACCATCCCGAGTGCTACCTGATCGTGCTTCTGATCGACGAACGCCCCGAGGAAGTCACCGACATGCAGCGCACGGTCCGTGGCGAGGTCGTCGCCTCGACCTTCGACGAACCGGCGACGCGCCATGTCGCGGTCGCCGAAATGGTGATCGAAAAGGCCAAGCGGCTTGTCGAACACAAGCGCGACGTGGTGATCCTGCTCGATTCGATCACCCGGCTGGGGCGGGCGTTCAACACCGTGGTCCCGTCGTCCGGCAAGGTGCTGACCGGCGGTGTGGATGCCAACGCGCTCCAGCGGCCGAAGCGGTTCTTCGGCGCGGCGCGGAACATCGAGGAGGGCGGGTCGCTGACCATCATCGCGACGGCGCTGATCGACACCGGCAGCCGGATGGACGAAGTGATCTTCGAGGAATTCAAGGGCACCGGTAACAGCGAGATCGTGCTGGACCGCAAGGTTGCCGACAAGCGCGTGTTCCCGGCGATGGACATTTTGAAGTCGGGCACCCGGAAAGAGGATCTTCTGGTCGACAAGCTGGACCTGCAGAAGACCTACGTCCTGCGCCGCATCCTGAACCCGATGGGGACGACGGATGCGATCGAGTTCCTGATTTCCAAGCTGAAACAGACGAAGACGAACGGCGAGTTCTTCGAGTCGATGAACACCTGACGAGGCGGCGATGGACACGATCTATGCCCTCGCCACGGCGCGGGGTCGGTCGGGCCTCGCCGTGGTTCGCGTCTCGGGGCCAGCGGCGTTCGCAGCCGGTCTTGCGCTGTGCGGCGCCTTGCCTGCTGCCCGAGTGGCGGGTCTTCGGCGGCTTACCTGGGGCGGGGAGTTGCTGGACGAGGCACTGGTCCTGTCCTTTGCCGAAGGGGCCAGCTTTACCGGCGAGGCGGTGGTGGAGTTGCACTGCCACGGCGGCCCGGCGGTCGTTGGGGCGGTTTTGCGCGCCTTGTCTGAACAGCCGGGCCTGCGGCTGGCCGAGCCGGGGGAATTCACCCGGCGCGCGCTGGAGAACGGCGTCCTGGACCTGGCACAGGTTGAAGGCCTGGCCGACCTGATCGACGCCGAGACCGAGGCGCAGCGGCGGCAGGCAGTGCGGGTGCTGTCTGGGTCGGTGGGGCAAAAGGTCGAAAGCTGGCGGCGGGATCTGATCCGGGCGGGGGCCTTGCTGGAAGCCACCATCGATTTCGCCGACGAGGACGTGCCGGTGGATGTTTCACCCGAGGTTCTGTCGCTGATTGACCGGCTGTTGACGGACCTTGGGCGTGAGGCCGCCGGGGTCACGGCGGCAGAGCGCATCCGGGACGGGTTCGAGGTGGCCATCGTCGGCGCCCCGAATGCCGGGAAGTCGACGCTGCTGAACCAGCTTGCCGGGCGGGAGGCGGCGATCACCTCGGAAATCGCCGGGACCACGCGCGACGTGATCGAAGTGCGGATGGAGATCGCCGGCCTGCCGGTCACGTTTCTGGACACGGCGGGCCTGCGGGATACCGGGGACCCGTTGGAGCAGGCCGGGATCGACCGGGCCCTGGCGCGGGCGGAGGCGGCGGATTTGCGCCTGTTTCTGACGGATGGGCTCGAGGTCCCAAGGCTGGGCCCGGTGGGCGATGATATTGTGGTCCTAAGCAAAGCGGATACAAGACCTGGTAGTGACGGACCCGCTGTCTCTGGCAGGACCGGGCAAGGTGTCCCGGAATTGATGGCGCGGATCGGCGCTATCCTGCAGGATCGTGTCGGGTCCGCTGGCGCTTTGGTGCGCGAACGCCATCGCGTGGCCGTTACAGCGGCAATCGCTGCTCTGGCCGAGTCACGGGCGGAAGTGGTAAGACCCGACTCGCGCGTCGAACTGGCGGCGGAGCATCTGCGGCAGGCGGTCCGGGCGCTGGACGCTTTGGTCGGCCGGGTGGATGTGGACGACCTTTTGGGCGAGATTTTCGCCAGCTTCTGCATCGGCAAGTAAGGAGTGTTCCACGTGAAACACTACGACGTCATCGTGATCGGCGGCGGCCATGCGGGTGCCGAAGCGGCCGCGGCCGCGGCTCGGATGGGCGTCTCGACGGCGCTGGTGACGCTGCGGATCGAGACTTTGGGCGCGATGTCCTGCAACCCGGCGATCGGTGGCCTGGGCAAGGGCCACCTGGTGCGCGAGATCGACGCGCTGGACGGTCTGATGGGCCGGATGGCGGACCGGGCGGGAATCCAGTTCCGGCTGCTGAACCGGCGGAAGGGCCCGGCCGTGCAGGGCCCGCGCGCGCAGATCGACCGGCGCCTGTATCGCGAGGCGATGCGGGCCGAACTGCTGACGACGCCGGGGCTTGAGGTGATCGAGGGCGAAGTCGCCGGGCTGCGGATGGCTGGTGGCGCGGTTGCGGGTGTCGTGCTGGCTTCCGGCGTGGCGCTGTCTTCGGAGCGCGTCGTGCTGACGGCGGGGACGTTCCTGAACGGCGTGATCCACATCGGCGACCGGCGCATGTCCGGCGGGCGGATGGGCGATTCGCCGTCAAGGCTGCTGGCTTCCCACCTGGCGGAACTGGCGCTGCCCGTCGGTCGGCTGAAGACGGGCACGCCGCCCCGGCTGGACGGCCGGACGATTGATTGGGCGCGGCTGGAAAGCCAGCCGGGGGACGAGATGCCCTCGGTGTTTTCCTTTCTGAACCGCGCGCCGGAAGCGCGGCAGATCAGTTGCGGAATCACCCATACCAGCGAGGCGACTCACCAGATCGTGCGGGATAACCTCGGCCGCTCTGCCATGTATGGTGGTCATATCGAGGGCGTCGGCCCGCGGTATTGTCCGTCCATCGAGGACAAGGTGGTGCGCTTTGCCGACAAGGCCTCGCACCAGGTGTTCCTGGAGCCGGAGGGACTGGACGATCACACGGTCTACCCGAACGGGCTTAGCACATCGCTGCCGGAGGATGTGCAGCATGCCTATATCCGCACAATTCCCGGCCTGGAGCGGACGACGATCCTGCAGCCGGGCTACGCGATCGAATACGACTATTTCGATCCGCGCTGTCTGCAGGGGACGCTGGAGACCAAGGCTTTGGCCGGTCTGTATCTTGCCGGGCAGATCAATGGAACGACGGGGTATGAAGAGGCGGCTGCACAAGGGCTTGTGGCCGGTCTGAATGCTGCCGCTGCTTCTAGGGGCGCTGCGACTGTCGCCTTCAGTCGGGCCGACAGCTACATCGGCGTGATGATCGATGATCTGACCTCGCGCGGGGTAACTGAACCCTATCGGATGTTCACCTCGCGCGCCGAATTTCGTCTTACGGTGCGTGCCGACAATGCCGACCGCCGCTTGACGCCCCTCGGACTTGCGGCGGGTTGCGTCGGCGAGCGTCGGCGAGCGGCTTTTCAGGCGAAGAGCGACTCGCTGGATGCCGCGCGGGACGCGTTGTCCGCAGCCTGGCTCAGTGCGCGGAGCCTGTGTGCAGAAGGCGTGAACGTAAGCCAGACAAGCGCCCGACGAACGGCCTATGAGGCGCTTTCGTTGCCGGGCGCAGAGCTTCCCAGGCTCGTCGCGGCCTTCGATCCATATCAGGGGCTTGATACGGCCGTCCTGGAACAGCTGCAAATCGACGCAACATATGACCAGTATGCGGACCGGCAAGCAAAAGAGGTCGCCGACTTGCGAAGACAGGAAACGCAAAGAATTCCGCAAGACTTCGATTATACGCAGATTTCCGGGCTGTCGACCGAGATGAAGCAGAAGCTGTCCAGGGCGCGACCCGCATCGATCCTCGGCGCGTCGCGGGTCGAGGGGGTGACGCCTGCCGCGCTGCTGCTCGTGCTTGCATCGCTGCGCAGACCGCAGGCGGGGCGCCGCGCCGGATGATGGAGGCCGCAGACCCCAGCGTTGCGGACATGAGTGTTTCACGTGAAACATTCGCGGCGCTGCAGAAGCTTGAACATCTGGTTCGGCGCTGGACGGAAGCGGTGAGCCTTGTCAGCAAGGCAAGCCTGTCAGATTTGTGGGCGCGACATATTGTGGATTCGGCGCAGCTTTTCACGTTTTGCCCACAAGAGGCGCGCCGCTGGCTTGACATCGGTTCTGGTGGTGGCTTCCCGGGAATCGTTGTTGCGGTGCTTGCAAGGGAAAAGCTGCCGGGCTTGCGGGTGACGTTGGTTGAGTCGGATTTGCGGAAGGCGACCTTTCTCCGCCAGGCGGCGCAAGCCCTCGGGCTCGATGTCGCGGTGCGCAGCAGTCGAATCGAATCGCTCGCTCCCGAAACTGCCGACGTCGTCTCTGCGCGTGCGCTTGCAGCCCTGCCAGAGCTTCTCGGTTACGCCCAGCGCCACCTGAAAGAATCGGGTGTGGCATTGTTTCCCAAAGGCGCGCGGTTTGCGGAGGAGCTGGCGGAAGCGCGAAAATCATGGACATTCGACGTGGACATCCAGCCGAGTCTGTCCGAGCCGGAAGCCGCAATACTCGTGATCAGGAAGATTCATCGTGCAAAACAAGACTGACGGCTCACGTCCGCACATCATTGCGCTGGCAAACCAGAAAGGTGGCGTGGGCAAGACAACGACGGCGATCAATCTTGCCGCGGGCCTGGCCGAACTGGGCTGGAAAGTACTGCTTGTAGACATCGATCCGCAGGGAAACTCTTCCACGGGGCTGGGCATTCGTCCCGGTGTTCGCAAGAAAACAAGCTATGATTTGGTTGTGGACGGGGCAGACCTACAGGATGTTGTGATCGAGACCGGCCTTCCTGACGTGATGATCATCCCTGCGAATGCCGACCTGTCCTCTGCCGACCTGGACATCATGGCGAATGAAAAGCGCAGCTACCTGCTGCACGACGCGCTGCGCCGCCCGGAAATGGACGCATTCGGCTTCGATTACATCCTGATCGACTGCCCGCCCGCGCTGAGCCTTCTGACTGTCAATGCGCTGGTGGCGTGCGATTCGGTGCTTGTGCCCCTGCAATGCGAGTTCTTTGCCCTCGAGGGTCTGTCGCAGCTGATGCTGACGATTCGCGATGTGCGGCGCTCGGCCAATTCTGACTTGCGGATCGAAGGTATTGTGCTGACCATGCATGACCGCCGCAACAGGTTGACGGCTCAAGTCGAAGCTGACGCCCGGGCCAATATGGGTGAGCTTGTGATGAAGACAACCATCCCCCGAAACGTGCGAATCAGCGAAGCACCGTCACATGCGCTGCCGGTCTTGACGTATGATCCGGCGTCGAAAGGCGCGGAGGCCTATCGCGCCCTGGCGCGCGAAATTGCCGACAGGCGCAAAGTTCACGCAGTATCAGAGGCTTGAGGAATGAGCAGCAAGAACGAAAAGCGCGGGCTTGGGCGCGGGCTGTCGGCGTTGATGGCGGATGTCCATCTGGCCGGCCCCGATCAGACGCACTCTCCGCGCCGGGCAGAACAGCTGCTGCCCGTCGACAAGTTGGAGCCGAACCCGCAACAGCCGCGCCTCGACTTCAAGCAGCAAGAGCTGGAGAGCCTGGCCGATTCGATTCGGCAGAAGGGCGTGATCCAGCCCTTGATCGTGCGGCGCAAACCGGGCCGCGACATCTATGAAATCGTCGCGGGAGAGCGGCGTTGGCGCGCGGCGCAACTGGCGCAACTGCATGAAGTTCCCGTTGTTGTCCGGGATCTTAGCGACACCGAAGTGCTGGAAGTCGCCATCATCGAGAATATCCAGCGCGAAGACCTTAACGCCATCGAAGAGGCGCTGGGCTTCCGGCAGCTGATGACCCGATTCGGACACACGCAAGAGAAGCTGGCCGAAGCGTTGAGCAAAAGCCGCAGTCACGTCGCGAATCTGCTTCGTCTGCTGACGCTGCCAACCGAAGTGCAGGACCTGGTCCGCGACGGGGCGCTGACGGCCGGGCACGCAAGGGCGCTGATCGGCAGCCCGAAGGCGGCCGAGCTTGCGGCGCAGGTCGTGACGAAGGGGCTGTCGGTGCGGGAAACCGAACGGCTGATTAAGGCTCCGGAGGCGGTGAAGGCGCCCGCGAAACGGGCCGACCGCGGCGGCGAAAAGGACGCGGATACCCGGGTGCTGGAAGCCGACTTGTCGGCGAATCTGCGGTTGCAGGTCCGGATCGATCATGCTCCGGGCGGCGAAAGCGGCCACCTGACGATCCGGTACGAAACGCTGGACGATCTCGACATGCTGTGTCGCCTGCTTTCTCAGATACCAGATGAGGGGTAGTCAAACGGCGGTTCTTCGGTCCACAAGCAGGGCCCGCAGCACGCCGTTCAGCACCAGAACACCGGTTTCCGTGGTTCGGACCGTGTCGCGGTCCCGTTGCAGGAAGCCGAGGGAGACCATCTCGTTCAGGGCGTTTTCGTCGAGGGGCGTGCCCGCAAGATCAGCAAACCGGCCCAGCGAGGCGCCCTCGGTCAGGCGCAGGGCGAACATCAGATATTCGGTGGCGCGCTCTTCGGCAGACAGCCGATCAACACGTTCGGCTCCGCCGGGCCGCCTGAGTGTGCGGTCAAGCCATGGGGTCGGCTGGCGTTCGGCTTCGGTGGCGACCCGGGCCGAATCAAGCGTGAGGCGACCATGGGCTCCAGGGCCGATTCCGGCATAGTCGCCCATGCGCCAGTAGATCAGGTTATGACGTGATTCGTCGCCGGGACGGGCATGATTCGAAACCTCGTAGGCGGGAAGACCGGCGTTGCGGGTGAGTTCCCGGGTCAGATCGAACATGTCGGCAGCAAGGTCTTCCCCGGGCAGGCCTCGCAGGAGGTTCCTGGCCTGCATCTGGCCGAAGACGGTGTCGCTCTCGATGGTCAGCTGGTAGAGCGACAGGTGCGACGTGCCGAAATCCAGCGCCCGCAGCAGTTCCTCGCGCCAGGCGGCGAGGGTCTGGTCCTGCCGTGCGTAGATCAGGTCGATCGACACGCGCTGGAAGGTGGACTGGGAGATGGCGATGGCGTTTGCGGCCTCTTCGACGGTATGCTTCCGGCCAAGGCGGCGAAGGTCTTCCGCGTCAAGGGATTGGATACCAAGCGAAACGCGGTTGACGCCTGCGTTGGCGTAGCCAGCGAACCGGGCGGCTTCGACGGAACCGGGGTTGGCTTCCAGAGTGATCTCGATGTCGTTCGCCAGGGTCCAGGTGGCGCGGATGCGGTCGAGAATGCCCTGCACTGTGGCGGCCTCCATCAGCGACGGCGTGCCGCCGCCGAAGAAGACGCTGTTGAGGATGCGCCCTTCCGTCAGGGTGCCGATGCGGTCGATTTCCGTCGTGAACGCGGTCAGCCAGCGGGTCTGGTCGATGCGGGCGGCGACATGGCTGTTGAAGTCGCAGTAGGGACATTTCGACTGGCAGAAGGGCCAGTGTATATACAGGCCGAAGCCCGCGTGGCGCCAATCTTCGTAAATCGGTGCTTCCATCAGGAAAACAGGGCGGCGACGAGTTTGGCGAAGGCGTCTGAACGGTGGGAAAGGCGGTTCTTTTCCCAGCGGTCCATCTCGCCGAAGGTCTGTGTGAAGCCGTCGGGCAAGAAGATGGGATCGAAACCATGGCCCTGGCTGCCGCGACCGGGCCAGACCAGACGGCCCGAGGCTTTACCCTCAAAAACAAGGTCTTGACCGTTGCGCGCAGCCAGGACGAGGGTGCAGCAGAACCGGGCCGTGCGGGGTTCCGGGGCTTGCACCGCCTCAAGCTCGCGCCAGACACGGTCCATCCCGACGCCGAAGTCGCGGCCTTTCGCGGTGGTGGCCCAATCGGCCGTGAATACACCCGGCGCGCCGCCCAGGGCGTCAACCGCCAGGCCCGAATCGTCGGCCAGCGCAATGAGACCCGAGGCCCTGGCGGCGGCGTGGGCCTTCAGGCGGGCGTTGCCGACGAAGGTGGTCTCGGTCTCCTCGGGCTCGGGCAGGCCAAGGTCGTCCGCGCCGATGACCGTCACGTCGAAGGGTGCCAGAAGATCGGCGATCTCTTCCAGCTTGCCACGATTGTGCGTGGCGACCAGCAGGCGATCCCCACGTTTGAGCATCACAGACCCAAAGCTGCCCGCTGAGCCGCAACCAACGCGGCGTTGCCTTGGCGGGCGAGGTCGAGGAGTTGCAGAAGTTCGTCCTGGCTGAAGGCGGACCCTTCGGCGGACATCTGCACCTCGATCAGCTTGCCCGCGCCGGTCATCACGAAATTGCCGTCGGTGCCGGCGGCCGAATCCTCGGGGTAATCAAGGTCAAGAACCGGCTGCCCGGCATAGATGCCGCAGGACACGGCAGAGACGTGGTCAAGCATCGGGTCGCTGATGATCGCGCCCGATGCCAGAAGTCTGTTCATCGCCAGTCGCAATGCCACCCAGCCGCCGGTGATCGAGGCGCAGCGGGTGCCGCCATCGGCCTGGATCACGTCGCAGTCGACGACGATCTGGCGTTCGCCCAAAGCCTGCCGGTCCACACCCGCGCGCAGGGACCTCCCGATAAGCCTTTGAATTTCCTGGGTCCGTCCAGATTGCTTGCCCGCTGCCGCCTCGCGCCGGGTGCGCGAATTGGTGGCGCGCGGCAGCATTCCGTATTCCGCCGTCACCCAGCCCTGGCCGGTGTTCTTCAGGAAGGGTGGGGCCTTGTCCTCGATCGTGGCCGAGCACAGCACATGCGTCTCGCCCATCTTGATCAGGCAAGAGCCTTCGGCATGTTTCATCACGCCGGTTTCGATTGAAACCGCGCGCAGATCGCTTAGTTTTCTGCCTGACGGACGCATGGCCGGACCTTTCGCTGGACTGCGGCCACATATGCAACCAGCACCCGAGGATGCAACCCCGATTACCATGACCACGCCGCTACCGAACCTGACCGACATGAACGACCGCACGCGCGAAGTGTTTCGCCGCGTGGTCGAGGGGTATCTTACGTCCGGTGAGCCGGTGGGATCGCGCACGCTGAGCCGCAGCCTGACGGAAAAGGTGTCGGCGGCGACGGTGCGCAATGTCATGCAGGATTTGGAATATCTTGGCCTTCTGGACAGCCCGCACATCTCGGCAGGCCGGGTGCCGACGCAGGCCGGGCTGCGGATGTTTGTCGACAGCCTGCTGGAAGTCGGGACCGTCGCACCGGAGGACCAAGAGAAGATCGACGCCACCCTGGGCGTGAACGACCAGGACGTGACGACGCTGCTGGACGAGGTCGGCGCGGCGCTTTCGGTCATCACCCGCGGGGCCAGCGTCGTGCTGGCCCCCAAGCGAGAGGCTGCGATCAGGCATATCGAGTTTGTCAGCCTGGCCGCCGACCGGGCGCTGGTGGTGCTGGTCTTTGCCGACGGGCAGGTGGAAAACCGCGTCTTCGTGCCGCCGCCGGGGCAGACCCCGTCCTCGATGCGCGAGGCGGCGAATTTCCTGAATGCGCTGGCCGAGGGGCGGACCCTGTCGGAACTGCGGGCCGGCATGGTCAGCGAAATCTCTCGTCGGCGGCAAGAAATCGATTCGCTCGCGCGCCAGATGGTCGAAAGTGGCCTCGCCCTGTGGGAGAATGCCGGCGAGCCGTCCGAACGTCTGATCGTCCGGGGCCGCGCCAACCTGATCGGAGAGGCGGCGGACCAGCTGGAGATCGACCGGATCCGTGTGCTGTTCGACGATCTGGAGCGCAAGCGCGACATCGCCGAGTTCCTTCACTTGACCGAAGCGGGTGAGGGCGTGCGCATTTTTATCGGTTCCGAGAACAAGCTTTTTTCACTTTCCGGTTCAAGTCTGGTGGTTTCTCCCTATATGAACGCTGATCGGAAAATCATCGGCGCAGTGGGCGTCATCGGTCCGACCCGGCTGAACTATGGCCGTATCGTGCCGATCGTCGACTACACGGCGCAACTGGTGGGCCGCCTGGTCAGTGACCGCGGCAAGGCGTGACGAAAAGGACGTGAGAATGTCGCAGGAAGAAACCACCGCGTCTCAGGTGGAGCTGGAAGAGTTTGAACCCCCGGAAATGGATGAGCTTGATCTGCTGCGGGCCGAGCGCGACGAGTTGCGCGACAAGTTCATGCGCGCCTTGGCCGATGCCGAGAACTCGCGCAAGCGGGCAGATCGTGACCGCCGGGAAGCCGAGATGTATGGCAGCACGCGGCTCGCACGCGACCTTTTGCCGGTTTACGACAACCTGAGCCGGGCGCTGCAGTCGGCGTCCGACGAAACCCGCACGGCCGCGGCCGCGCTGGTCGAAGGGGTAGAGCTGACCCTGCGCGAGCTGTCGAATGTCATGGGCAAGCACGGGATCACCACGATTTCCCCGACAGTGGGCGAGATGTTCGATCCGCAGACGCATCAGGCGATGTTCGAGGCGGCGTTGCCGGGCACCAAGGCGGGCGAGATCATCCAGGTGATGACCGAGGGTTTCCTGCTGCACGACCGTCTGCTGCGCCCGGCGCAGGTCGGGGTGTCGTCGAACGTTTCGTAGGGTGGGTTTCTAACCCACCCTACGCCAAACCTTTGATTTCGTAGATCAGTTTGAGCGCCTCCATCGGCGTCAACTCATCCGGGTGAATGTCCCGCAGCCGCTCTTCCACCGCCGAGGTCGTCTGCCTCTGCGGTGGCGGCGGCGCGGCGCGGAACAGTGGCAGGTCGTCGATCAGCGCGGCCTGCTTGCCGCCTTCCCGGTCGCCCTTCTCCAGCGACTCCAGCACCACCTTGGCGCGTTCGATGACCGAGGGCGGCAGGCCCGCCAGCTTTGCCACCTGCACGCCATAGCTGCGGTCGGCGGCGCCTTCGCGGACCTCGTGCAGGAAGATGACCTCGCCTTCCCATTCCTTCACGGCGACGGTCGCGTTTTTCACGCCGGGGAGCTTGCCCGCAAGCGCGGTCATTTCGTGGTAATGCGTGGCGAAAAGCGCGCGGCAGCGGTTGACCTCATGCAGGTGCTCCAGCGTCGCCCAGGCGATGGAAAGGCCGTCGTAGGTGGCGGTCCCGCGCCCGATCTCGTCCAGGATCACCAGGGCGCGGTCGTCGGCCTGGTTCAGGATCGCCGCCGTTTCTACCATCTCGACCATGAAGGTGGATCGGCCTCGCGCGAGGTCGTCCGACGCTCCGACTCGGCTGAAAAGCTGGGAGACGAGGCCGATGCGGGCCTGGGTCGCGGGCACATGGCTGCCAGCCTGTGCCAGCAGCGCGATCAGGGCGTTCTGCCGCAGGAAAGTGGACTTGCCCGCCATGTTCGGGCCGGTCAGCAGCCAGATCGCCGGGGTTTCGGCGTCAGTCAGAGCACAGTCGTTGGCGACGAAGGGCTGACCCTGTTTGCGCAAGGCGTGCTCCACCACCGGATGCCGACCGCCGTTGATCCGGAAGGCGCGGCTCTCGTCCACCTCCGGCGCGCACCAGCCTTCCTCGGCCGACAGGTCGGCAAAGCTGGCCGCAAGGTCGATCTCGGCCAGGGCGCGGGCGGCTTGGGCGATGGCGGCGGAGTGGTCGAGGATTTGGGCTTTCAGGACCGAATAGTGCCGCTTTTCGATCTCCAGCGCGTGATTCCCGGCGTTCAGGATCCGGGTTTCCAGGTCGGACAGCGCCAGGGTGGTAAAGCGGACCTGACCGGCGGTGGTCTGCGGTTTGCACGCATCCGGTCTTCGTGCGTCGTGGTGGTCTCGATGAAGTAGCCGAGCACGTTGTTGTGCTTGATCTTCAGGCTCTGGATGCCGGTTGTCTCGATGTAATCGGCCTGCATCCGGGCGATGACGCCCCGGCCTTCATCCCGCAAGGCGCGGGTGTCGTCGAGTTCGAGGTCATAGCCGGGGGCGATAAAGCCGCCGTCACGGGCCAGAAGTGGAGGGTCTGCGACAAGGGCCCGGGTCAGATGGGCGACAAGGTCGTCATGGCCGACAAGGGCGGTTGCAGCCTCGGCCAGAATCACTGGGGCGTCGGGCAGCAGGGCGGCAATCCGCCCCGCCTGCTCCAGTCCTGCGCGGATCGCGGCCATGTCGCGCGGCCCGTCGCGGTCCAGCGCAAGGCGCGAGAGGGCGCGGTCGATGTCGGGGACATGCGCCAGCGCTGCGCGGAGTTGGTCGCGGAGGCTTGGGGCTTCGAGGAGGTGGTCGAGGGCGGCCTGTCTGGCGTGGATGGTGTGGAGGTCGAGCGAGGGGGACGAGAGGCGGCGTTCGAGAAGGCGCGCGCCCGCGGCGGTGACGGTGCGGTCGATGGCGGCAAGGACCGAGCCGTCGCGGCCGCCGGAGAGGGCCTGGGTGAGTTCGAGGTTGCGGCGGGTTGCGGCGTCGATCTGCATCGTGCCGCCCGCCGGTTCGCGGACCGGCGGGCGGAGCAGCGGCATCCGCCCGCGCTGGGTGAGGTGGAGATAGTCGACAAGCGCGCCCATGGCCGCCACCTCGGCCCGGTCGAAACTGCCGAAAGCGTCGAGCGAG
>NCDY01000055.1 GCA_002280405.1 Rhodobacterales bacterium 32-66-9
GAAGGACTCCTCGCCACAGATCGTGGCGCGGCCCGCATCCAGCAGGTTGCCGAAGAACTTCCACCCGGTCGGGGTCTCATAGCTGGCGATCCCCAGGGCCTTGGCCACCCGGTCCGCCGCGGCCGAGGTCGGCATCGACCGCGCCACCCCCTTCAGTCCCCCGGCATAGCCGGGTGCCAGATGCGCATTCGCCGCCAGCACCGCCAGACTGTCGGACGGCGAGACATAGATTCCGCGCCCGACCACCATGTTGCGGTCGCCGTCGCCATCCGAGGCCGCACCGAAATCAGGAGCGTCCGGACCGAACATCTCGTCCAGCAGCGCCTTGGCCCAGATCGGATTCGGGTCGGGATGAAGCCCTCCGAAATCGGGCAGGGGCCGGGCGTTCACGCAGGTTCCCTTGGGCGCGCCAAGACGGTTTTCCAGGATCTCGACCGCATAGGGCCCGGTCACGGCCCACATCGAATCCATCCGCATCCGGAATCCGCCCGCGAACATCGCCCGGATCGCGGGGAAGTCGAACAGGCTTTCCATCAACGCGGCATAATCGGCGACCGGATCGACCACATCGACGATCATCGCTCCCAGATGATGCCGCCCGACGCGCTCGAGGTCGACGTCATGCGCCTCCAGCACCCGGTATTCAGAGATCGTCGTGGTCCGCCGATACATCGCCTCGGTCACGCCTTCCGGCGCGGGGCCGCCGTTGGCCATGTTGAACTTGACCCCGAAATCCTCATGCGGGCCGCCGGCGTTGTGGGAGGCCGACATGATGATCCCGCCATCCGTCCGGTTCAGCCGGATCAGATGCGACGCGGCGGGCGTGGACAGGATCGCCCCCTGCCCGACGATCACCCGCGCCGCGCCGTTCGCCGCCGCCATCCGCAGGATCACCTGCGCCGCCCGGTCGTTGAAATAACGCCCGTCCCCGCCCAGGACAAAGGTCTTGCCGCGCCCGTCTTCCGTGCGCGCGCCCACCACGTCGAAGATCGACTGGATGAAGTTCTCCAGATAGTGCCGCCCCATGAAGACCGGAGTCTTCTTGCGCAGACCGCTGGTTCCGGGCTGCTGTCCCGCGATGGCCTGGGTTGCGACGGTGGTGATCTGGGTCATGGCGTAACTCCCTTCGGGTTGCCGGCCAGAGACCGGAAAAGCAGCACGGACCGGGCCGGTGCCGATGTCAGGTCTGACGCCTTGCCGGACGGTGCGTGCCCGGGCTGCGTGGTATCCAGCATCAGTTCCCAGGCCGGGGCGGTTTCGGGCAGATGCAGCGCCGCCTCGGCTCCGCAGTTGAACACGGCAAAGACCGCATCATGGCTCGGATCGCCGCCTTCCGCCGCCATCCGCAGCTCGACGCAAAGACAGCGGAAGGCCGGGTCGTGCCATTCCTCGGAAAGCGGCACCGTGCCGTCCGCCCGCCGCCAGATCACGTCCGGGACGCCGTCCGAGGGCCGGGGCCGCGCATGCAGGAACCGGCGCTGGCGCAGGATCGGCAGCGACCGGCGCAGGGCCGCAAGACGCCGCACAAAGCCCAGAAGGTCCGCATCCGCCCGCGGCCAGTCGATCCAGCTGGTCTCGTTGTCCTGGGCATAGGCATTGTTGTTGCCGCCCTGGCTGTGGCCGACCTCGTCGCCGGCAAGCAGCATCGGCACCCCCTGAGACAGGAACAGCGTGGCCAGCAGATTGCGCTTGCGCTGCGCCCGCGCGGCCAGGACCTTCGGATCCTGCGTCGGCCCTTCGACCCCCAGATTGTCCGAGTGGTTCTCCTGGTGACCGTCGCGGTTGTCCTCGCCATTGGCGAAGTTGCGCTTGATGGTGAAGCTGACCAGATCCTCCAGCGTGAAGCCGTCATGGCTGGTGACGAAATTAACCGACGATGTCGCCGCGCGCCCGGAATGGTCGAAGCGTTCCGCGCTGCCCAGAAGCCGCGCGGCAAGGTCGCGGGTCATCCCCGCGTCGCCCTTCCAGAACCGCCGGAGACCGTCGCGGAACCGGTCGTTCCATTCGTGGAACGGATGGGGATAGGCCCCCAGCTGATAGCCCCCCGGACCGATGTCCCAGGGCTCGGCGATCAGCTTCACCCGGCTCAGGGCCGGGTCCTGACGGATCGCGTCGAAAAAGCCGCCATTGGGGTCGAAGCCATGCGCCTCGCGGCCCAGGGCCGTCGCCAGGTCAAAGCGGAACCCGTCGACATGGGCCGCCTCGACCCAGTAGCGCAAGCTGTCCATCACCATCCGCAAGACCATCGGATGGGTCACGTTCAGCATGTTGCCGGTGCCCGCGTCGTTGGCATAGTGCCGCCCGCCGTCCGCCAGCCGATAATAGCTCGCATTGTCCAGGCCCCGGAAACAGACCGTCGGCCCCCATTCGTCGCCCTCTGCGGTATGGTTGTAGACCACATCCAGGATCACCTCGATCCCGGCGGTGTGGAACCGGCGCACCATGGTCTGAAACTCCCACAGCGCGCCCTGGGACATGTAGCGCGCCTCGGGGGCGAAGAAGGCCAGCGTGTTGTAGCCCCAGTGGTTTCTGAGCCCCCTCGACACAAGGAACCGGTCGTCGATATAGGCCTGAACCGGCAACAGCTCGACCGCGGTGACGCCCAGCTTTTGCAGGTGATCGATCACGGCATCCGACGAAAGCCCAAGGTAGGTGCCACGCAGACCCTTCTCCACCCCCGGATGCAGCGCGGTCATCGACTTCACATGCGTCTCGTAGATCACCGTGTCGATCCGCGGCGTTTGCGGGGGCCGGTCGTTGCCCCAGGTGAACGAGCTGTCGGTGACCACCGCTTTCGGCACCGCAAAGGCACTGTCGCGGGTGTCGAAACTGAGGTCGCCGCGCGGGCTGCCGATCTTGTAGCCCATCAGCGCGTCCGACCATTTCAGCCGCCCCTCCAGCGCGCGGGCGTACGGGTCGAGCAGCAGCTTGTTCGGGTTGAACCTGTGACCCTGTTCGGGCGCATAGGGGCCATGCGCGCGAAAGCCGTAGACCGTTCCGACGGTCAGCCCGCCGACATGGATGTGCCAGATGTCCCCGTCGCGCTCGGTGATCGGCAGCCGGCACAGCTCCTTGCGGCCATCCGAGGTGAAGATGCACAGCTCGATCCGCTCGGCATGGGCCGAGAAGACCGCGAAATTCACCCCGTCGCCGGTCAGGCTTGCCCCCATCGGCCACGGGCGACCGGCACCAAGCGCATGACTGTGCAGCCGCGCGGGCAATGGGGTGCGCTGCGGTGTCACGCGATCAGCCTTTCATAAAGCCCGGCATAGGCCGCAGCCGAGGCTTCCCACCCCACCGGCTGCGCCATGGCATTGGCGCGCAGCTTTGCCCACAGCTTCGGCTGCCGGTAGAACTCCAGAAGCTGCGTCAACGCCCGGCCGAAGGCCAGGCCGTCGACCGGCTGGAAGGTGATCCCCGTGGCAACCCCGGCCGCCAGGGCCGCGGGCGAGGCGCCGATCACCGTATCGGCCAGCCCGCCGACCAGCGACACCACCGGCAGCGTGCCATAGCGCAGGCCATACATCTGCGTCAGCCCGCAAGGCTCGAACCGGCTGGGGACCAGCACGGCATCGGCCCCGGCGAACAGGCGATGGCTCAGCGCCTCGTCATAGCCGATCTGCACCGCCACCCGTCCGGGGAACCGCGCCGCAAGGTCGCGCATCGCACCCTCCAGCCCGGCATCCCCCGAGCCAAGCACGATCAGCCCGCCGCCGCCCAGCACGAAATCCGGGATCACCCCGGGCAGAAGATCGATCCCCTTCTGGTCGGTCAACCGGCTGACGACGATGGCCAGGGGGCCGGGCACTTCCAGCCCGAACGCCTCGCAAAGCTGCGCCCGCGCCACGGCCTTGCCCACCATCGCCTTCAGGTCATAGGCCGTCTTCTCCCGCGACGGATCCCAGACAGCCGTGTCCACCCCGTTCAGGATGCCCGACACCGCCGCCCCCCGCGCCGCGATGACACCTTGCAGGCCCATGCCGAACTCGGGTCGCATCAGCTCGGCCGCATAGGTCGGTGACACCGTGGTGACCCGGTCCGCCGTCACCAGCCCTGCCTTCAGACTGGAAATCCCGCCGAAATACTCCAGCGCCCCGGGGTGGAAGGCATGGCCCGGCAGCCGCAGAACGCCCAGCATGTGCGCCGGGGCCCAGCCCTGAAAGGCGATGTTGTGCACGGTCATGACCGACTTCACCCCGCCGGTGCCGTGATAGGCAAGATAGGCCGGTGCCAGTCCCGCCTGCCAGTCATGCGCATGCAGGATATCGGGCTTCCAGCCGTCCAGCCCCTCGCGTGCCATGCGGGCAGCGACCCAGGACAGCGCGGCAAAGCGCACCGCGTTGTCCGGATGGTCCCCGCTCGCCCCGGCATAGGGACCGCCATCGCGGTCGTAGAGATGCGGCGCGTCCAGCAGCAAAAGCGGCACCCCCGCCACCTCGCCCGCCAGAACCTGCCCCGGCCCGCCCCAGAGATCGGCCTCGTGCCAGACCACCGCCCAGCCCGCCGCCGCAGCCCGCACCACGCGATAGGCGGGCAGCAGGACCCTCATCTCCCAGCCCGTCGCCGCCAGGGCCCCCGGCAGGGCGCCGACCACATCCGCCAGCCCGCCGGTCTTGACCAGCGGGACGCATTCCGATGCCACCGACAGAACCCGACCGCCCATCTGCCTTGCCTTCCAGAAGCTTCCCACCCGGGGTTAGCGCGCGCGCCGGGCAAGGTCCAGTCCTTCAGCAGATCGCCTTGGCGCGTGCGTCCAGCATGTCCTGCGTCACCAGCACGATCCCGCCTTCGGACCGGCGGAACCACCGGGCATCCTCTTCCGGGTCCTCGCCGATCACCAGTCCCGTCGGGATCTCCACGCCCCGGTCGATCACGCACTTCTTCAGCTGCGCCTTGCGGTTCACCACCACCTGCGGCAATGCCACCACATGTTCGAGGCTCGAGAAGGAATGTGTCCTCACGCCGGTGAACAGAAGACTGTTCGACACCGCCGACCCCGAGGAGCTTCGGGACGAAGTCGGTCAGATCGATGTTGGCCTGCCAGAAGGCGTCAATCGTTCCCACATCGCGCCAGTAGGGCTCGGTCTCCAGCCCGCTCATCACGCAGCTGTCGGCAAAGCGGTGCGCCACGGCCTTGCCGTGCTTCACGATATACGGGATCAGGTCAAAGCCGAAGTCATGCGTCGAATCGTCGTCGTTCATGTCCTTCAACAGAAGATCGCGCAGGAAGGCCCAGTCGAAGACATAGATCCCCATCGAGGCCATCGCATGTCCGGGATCGCCCGGAATCGCGGGCGGATCCTTCGGCTTTTCCAGAAAATCGGTGATCCGCATCGTCTTGTCGCAATGCATGACCCCGAATGCCGATGCCTCCTTCCGGGGCACGGTCAGACAGCCGATGGTGACATCGGCGCCCGACCCGACATGCTGGCGCAGCATCACCTCGTAATCCATCTTGTAGATGTGATCGCCCGCCAGGATGATCGCATACTGGATGCCGTAGCTGTCGATGATGTCGATGTTCTGCGCCACCGCATCCGCCGTGCCGCGATACCAGTTCACCTCGTCCATCCGCTGGCTTGCGGGCAGGATGTCCAGGTATTCGTTCCGTTCCGCCCGGAAGAAGTTCCAGCCGCGCTGGCAGTGCCGGATCAGGGAATGCGCTTTGTACTGCGTCGCGATCGCCATCTTGCGGATGCCCGAGTTCACCGCGTTCGACAGGGCAAAGTCGATGATCCGGGTCTTGCCGCCGAAATAGACCGCCGGTTTCGCGCGCCGGTCCGTCAGTTCCTTCAGCCGCGACCCTCGCCCCCCCGCGAGGACGAAGGCCATGGCCTGGCTCGACAGGCGCTGGTTCGCTCTTGCCTTCATCGTCATCCCTCCCCTGTGGCGGCTAGCCCGCCGGATGTCATCCCTGTTGCAGATACACTGCCGAGAGCGGCGGCAGCGTGACAAGCGCCGATTGCGCCTGGCCGTGCCACGGCGTCCTTTCGGTCGTCACGCCGCCCAGGTTGCCCCGGTTGCCGCCGCCATACATCGCGGCGTCGGTGTTCAGGATCTCGCGCCATGTGCCGGCCGCAGGCAGGCCCAGCCGATAGGACCGCTCCAGCGGCGTCATGTTGACCACGGCAACGACCTGCTTGTCGCCGTCGCGGCCCCTGCGGACCCAGGAATAGACCCCAGCCTCGGCATCGTTGGATTCGATCCAGGCGAACCCTTCCGGCCGCGTGTCGTTGACATGCAGCGCCGGAGTGTCGCGGTAGACCCGGTTCAGGTCGCGCACCAAGGCCTGCACGCCCTTGTGGTCGGCGATGTCCAGCTGATGCCAGTCGAGCGACTGTGAATGGTTCCACTCGGCCCCTTGCGCGAATTCCTGCCCCATGAACAGCAGCTTCTTGCCCGGATGCGCCCACATGAACCCGTAATAGGCCCGCAGGTTGGCGAATTTCTCCCAAGGGTTGCCCGGCATCTTCGACAGCATGCTGCCCTTGCCGTGCACCACCTCGTCGTGGGAAATCGGCAGGATGTAATTCTCCGACCAGGCATAGACCATGCCGAAGGTCATCTGGTGGTGATGATACTTCCGGTAGATCGGGTCCTTCTGCATGTAACTGAGGGTGTCGTTCATCCAGCCCATGTTCCACTTGAAGCCGAAGCCGAGGCCGCCCCAGTTCGCGGGCCGGCTGACACCGGGAAAGGCCGTCGATTCCTCGGCGATGGTCATGATCCCCGGGACTTCGCCATAGGCAGTGATGTTCGTGGTGCGCAGGACGTCGATCGCCTCATAGTTCTCGCGGCCGCCGTCCTTGTTCGGGATCCATTCGCCGTGCTTGCGGCTGTAGTCGCGATACAGCATCGAGGCCACCGCATCGACCCGAAGGCCGTCGACGTGGTATTCCTCCAGCCAGTACAAGGCATTGCTGACCAGGTAGTTCTTCACCTCGACCCGGCCGTAGTTGTAGATCAGGGTGTTCCAGTCCTGATGGAACCCCTCGCGCGGATCCTGATGTTCATAAAGCGCCGTGCCGTCGAACCACCCCAACCCATGCGGATCGGTCGGGAAATGCCCCGGCACCCAGTCCAGGATCACCCCCAGCCCCTTGCGGTGCGCCGCATCGACGAAGGCGCGGAACTCGGACGGCGTGCCATGCCGGATCGTCGGCGCGAACATCCCCACCGGCTGATAGCCCCAGGAGCCGTCGAAGGGAAACTCGCTGACCGGCAGGCATTCGATATGGGTGAAACCCATGTCGGCGGCATAGTCGACCAGCTGCTCGGCCAGTTCGAGGTAGCTCAGCATCCGGTTGCCCGGTGCCCGCCGCCATGAACCCAGATGCACCTCGTAGACGCTGATCGGCGCGTCGATGCCGTGCCGCGCCGCCCGGCCATGCATCCAGGCCCCATCCTGCCAGTCACCGCGGATTGTCCTGACAACCGAGGCGTTTGCCGGCGGATGTTCAGACCCGAACCCCACCGGATCGGCCTTCAGCGGCAGCACCGCGCCGCCCGGGCCCTTGATCTCGTATTTGTAGGCCGTGCCCTCCCCAAGGCCCGGCATGAAGATCTCCCACACCCCGGTCGCGCCCCGCCGGCGCATCGGATTGCGCCGCCCGTCCCAGACGTTGAAATCGCCGACGACGCTGACCCGGTCGGCATTCGGGGCCCAGACCGCGAAATGCACCCCCTCCACGCCTTCATGCGCCATCACATGCGCGCCGAGCGCCTGCCAGAGCCGCCGGTGCGTGCCCTCGCCCAGAAGGTATTCATCCATCTCGCCCAGGACCGGGCCAAAGCGATAGGGGTCTTCGAATTCCCACGTCGTTCCATGGCCTTGCGCGCGGACCCTGTAGTTGGTCCTCCGCGCCACCTGATGCGTGAAAAGGCCCGGACAGCCTGGATACGGCCGGGCTTCCGCCGCAGTCGTTCCCGACAGCAGCCACAGCCGCTCCGCCCCCGGCACGAAGACCCGGTCAGTGTCGTCTCGGCCATGCTTTCCTCCCCGAAACGCCTGTCACAGGCTCCCCTCACAGGGCCGATGTCGCCTGCCAGATCTCTTCCATGTAGCCCCGGATCGAGCGGTCGGACGAAAAGAACCCGCTGCGGGCCGTGTTCAGCGCCGCCATGCGCCACCAGCGGGCCGGATCAAGATAGGCCTTGTCCACCTCATCCTGCGCCGCGCGGTAGGCGTCGAAATCCGAGGCGACCAGGAAATAGTCCGAGTGCCACATGCCATTCACCAGTCCGTGATAACGGCCCGGCTCATCGGGCGAGAACCGACCCTCCGCGATCATCTGCAGCACGTCCAGCATCGGCTGGCTGGCCTCGATCGCCTTGCGGGCATGGTCCGGGTCTTCCCGGCGCTTCTGGACTTCCTCTGTCGTCAAGCCGAACAGGAAGAAGTTCTCTGCTCCAACCTCTTGCAATATCTCGACATTCGCGCCGTCCAGCGTGCCGATGGTCGGCGCGCCGTTCATCATGAACTTCATGTTCCCGGTGCCCGAGGCTTCCTTTCCCGCCGTCGAAATCTGCTCGGACAGGTTGGCAGCCGGGATCACCCGTTCGGCCATCGTCACATTGTAATTCGCCGGATAGACGATCTTCAACAGATCCCTCGTCACAGGATCAGCATTAACAACCACCGACACATCATTGATAAGTCTGATTATTTCCTTTGCCACCACATAGCCTGGCGCTGCCTTGCCGCCGAAGATCTTCACCCTCGGCACCCAGCCCGCACCGGGGTTCGACCGGATGCGGGCCCAATGCGAGATGGTCTCCAGGATGTTCAGAAGCTGGCGCTTGTATTCGTGGATGCGCTTGATCTGCACATCGAACAGGGCATCCGGGCTGACCTCGATTCCCATCTCGCGCCCGATCCAGTTCGACAGAGCCACCTTGTTCTCCCGCTTGGCCGCGGCAAATTCGGCCCGGAAGGCGGCATCCTCGGCAAAGGGCTCCAGCCCGCGCAGACGGTCAAGGTCCGCCTCCCAGCCCGGCCCGATGCTATGGGTGATCAGCTTCGACAGCGGCCGGTTCGCCATTCGCAGCCACCGCCGGGGCGTCACACCATTGGTCTGGTTGATGATCCGGCCCGGATGCAGCCGGTCGAGTTCGGGGAAAAGGGTCTGCTTCACCAGGTTCGTGTGCAGCGCCGAGACGCCGTTCACCCGGTGGCTCATGATGAAGGCAAGCTCGCCCATCCGCACTTCCTGGTGCTTCACGATGCCGACATAGTCCGGTCGGTTCGGATAGGCGCGCCGGTGCCAGCTGTCGATCCGCTCCACGATCTGCATGTGGCGCGGCAGGACGTTGCCGAACGTGAAAGTCGCCCATTTTTCCAGCGCCTCGGGCAACAGGGTGTGGTTGGTATAGCCCAGACAGGCGCGCGCGATCGTCAGCGCCTCGTCGAAGGCCAGGCCATGCACATCCGACAGCAGCCGCACCAGTTCCGGCCCGGCAATCGCCGGATGGGTGTCGTTCATCTGGATCGCGACGTGACGCGGCAGCGCCCTCAGGTCGGCGTTGGCGGCCAGATAGCGCCGCAGGATGTCCTGCAGCGCCGCCGAGGTCAGGAAGAATTCCTGCTTCAGGCGCAATTCCTTGCCCTGATAGGTGGTGTCGTCCGGATAAAGCACCCGGCTCAGCGTCCGCGCCAGGGTCTCCGGCTCTTCGCGGCCATCGCGCGTCTCGACGTGGCCCTTGAAACCGACGGTATAGGCACTTTCCGGCCGCGCGAATTCCCACGGATGCGCCTCGCACAGCCAGTTTTCCGGTGTCTCGATCTGCCGGCCATGGTCGAAATGCTGCCGGAACAGCCCGTGTTCGTAGCGGATGCCATAACCGTAGGCCGGGCAGCCCAGCGTGGCCATCGATTCCATGAAGCAGGCCGCAAGCCGACCGAGGCCGCCATTGCCCAGGGCCGCATCAGGCTCGTCGTCAATCACCGCGCGCATGTCCTGGCCAAGGGCCGCCATCGCCTCGCTGGCCGCGTCATAAAGCCCGAGGTTGATCGTCGCGTCTTCCAGGATGCGGCCGATCAGGAATTCCATCGACAGGTAGTAGACCCGCTTCTTGTCCTCGTCCCAGGTGCGTCTGGTCGAGGCGAACCACGGCTCGACGATCTGGTCGCGGATCGCATGGCTCAGCGCCATGCGCCAGTCATGCGCGACGGCATGAGGGGCGTCCTTGCCCACGGTGAAGGTCAGATGCCGCAGGATGCTTGCCTGCAGGATACTCGGGGTCATGCTCAGGTCGGTCACGGTCTTGTCCAGCAAACTTCTCTCCAAACAAAGCCTAAGCGCCGTTGGGCGGCGGTCAAGCGCGCTTTCGGGCGCGGGGCGGGTCGAGCGGCCCCCGATCGTGGCCGTTGCCAGCGGGCTGGCGCGAGCTTCCTGCGGTCTTACGCGATCCAAAGCGATTCAAGAACCTCAATTCTCCCGCCGCATACGCTTTTGCGCCGGGCCGAGGACGGATGGAAAATCGGTGCCCGGGCCGGGGCATGATCTCGAGCAGCCTTCGGTCAGGTCGAAGAACCGGCCAGGCCGCGCGATCCGGTCGCCGGTCGGGCCGCCGTTGCCTGCGGGCCTGGCCCGGGGCGGGGCCTGCTGCCGTCGCTGAACCGCGACAGGCGGAAGCGCGTCAGGTCATGTCCGGCCCGGTGCGGGAAAGGCCCGGGCAAAGCGCACCGGCGCGTCCCTTGCGATCGGAAAGCTCATCCCAGACGCTCCAGAAGCCGCTCCATGAAGCGTTGCCCGGCCTGGAACTCGGCAATCTCCAGATATTCATCCGCCTGATGCGCCTGGGCAATGTCGCCCGGGCCGCAGACCACTGCCGAATAGCCGGCGTCCTGGAACTGCCCGGCCTCGGTGCCATAGGCGACGACGCCGGTCCCGTTCTCGCCGGTCAGGGCGCAGGCCAGAGCCTCGGCCGCGCCATCACCCTCCGGCCGCAGCGCCGGGACATCGAAGACGCGCTCAAGATCAACCCCCGCCGCCGGACGCCGGGCCTTCAGGGCCGCGTCCAGCCGCAGCGCCTCGTCCCGGAACGCACGCGCGTGTCCTTCGAGATCGTCATCGGGAACACAGCGTATCTCGACGGCAAAACGACACTCTGCGGCGGTGATGTTGTGCGCCGTGCCGCCTTCGATCCGGCCGACATGCAGGGTGGTGAAGGGCGGATGGAACCTCGCTCCGACCGGCAGGCGCGGCGCGGCCTGGATCGCCGCGTTGCGATCGTTGAGCCAGCCGATCAGCCGCGCGCCCTCCATGATCGCCGAAACGCCCTCGGGCAACAGCGAGGAATGGACCTCGTAGCCCTTCACATGCACAAGAAAGCCCGCACCGCCCTTGTGCCCGGTGATCACCTTCATCCGCGAGGGTTCGCCGATCAGCGCGATCTTCCCCGCGGGGAAGGTCCGGCGCAGGGTCTGTATCATCGGGGGTGCCCCGGTGCATCCGACCTCCTCGTCATGGGACAGCGCCAGTTGCACGGGCCGCGCCACGCCCCGGCGCTGCGCCTCGACCACCGCCCAGACCGCCAGCGCGACAAAGCCCTTCATGTCGCAGGTTCCGCGCCCGTAAAGCCGCCCGTCGCGTTCGGTCAATGTCCAGGGGTCCGAGGTCCAGGCCTGCCCGTCCACCGGCACCACGTCGGAATGGCCCGACAGCACCACCGCGCCCCCGGTCCAGGGGCCGGCATGCGCAATCAGCGCCGCCTTCCGGCGATCCTCGTTCCAGTGGCGGCCGCAGCGCACCCCATGCCCGGACAGGTAGTCCTCCAGCCAGTCGACGAGGTCCAGGTTCGAGTCGCGGCTGACGGTCGGAAAACCGATCAGCCGATCCAGAATCTGACGCGACGTCAGGACGGTCATCACGGTTTCCGATGCCAGGACCAGATTTGGTAGCCAGCCTGTCGCTGGGTCCGGCTGGTGTCAACATCTGCCAAAATGGCGCGTCGGCAGGTCATTTCGCCAGGGCGGCGGTCTGGAATCGCGCGGCAAATCGGGATTGATAGAAGATCGGGAATCGGAAACATTCAGCGGCATGGCGGCAACCGCAAGCTGCAAGGCCGAAGAATCGGCAAACAATAACAAGACAAAAGAACGTCGCGGGGGGTACTGAATGGCCGAACCGGCCGCGTCCGTCCTTGAAGTCAGGGACCTCAAGACCGTCTTTCGCACCCGCGGGGGCGAAATCCATGCCGTGAACGACGTGAGCTTCCATTTGCGCCGCGGCGAGCTTCTGGGTGTCGTGGGCGAAAGTGGTTCGGGCAAGTCGGTCACGATGCTGTCGCTGTTGCGGCTTCTTCCCGCCCCGCCCGCCGAGATTCGGGGCGGTCAGGCGATCCTGAACGGGCGCGACCTTCTGGCGATGTCGGATGACGAACTGCGCGCCGTGCGCGGGGCCAAGGTCGGTTTCGTCTTTCAGGACCCGATGACCAGCCTCAACCCGGTCTTCACGCTCGGCACCCAGATCATGGAGCCGCTGGTCAAGCACATGAAGATGTCCAGGGTCCGGGCCGAGGCCCGCGCGGTCGAGCTTCTGGACCTGGTCGGCATCCCCGACGCGCGCCGCAGGCTTTCCCAGTATCCGCACCAGTTTTCCGGGGGCATGCGCCAGCGGGTGATGATCGCCATGGCGCTGGCCTGCAACCCCGACGTGCTGATCGCGGACGAGCCCACCACGGCGCTGGACGTGACCATCCAGGCGCAGATCCTCGACCTGGTGAAAGAGCTTCGGCACAAGTTTGGCATGGCGATCATCTGGATCACGCATGACCTTGGCGTGATCGCGGGCATCGCCGACCGGGTCATGGTGATGTATGGCGGGCAGATCGTCGAACAGGCCCCGGTGAACAAGCTGTTCGCCGTTCCCCAGCACCCCTACACCCGCGCGCTGTTGCAGACGATCCCGCGGATCAGCGGTGCGCGCGACGCGCGGCTGAAGGTGATCGAGGGCCAGCCGCCGATCCTGACCGGCCCGCTGACCGCCTGCCCGTTCCGCGCCCGCTGCGAGTATCGCCATGCCACCTGCGATGCGGAAAACCCGGCGCGGCGGGCGATCGACGGGCTGCCGCTTGGCAGGGGCCATGACGTTGCCTGCCACTGGCATGCCCCCGCCCGGGCCGAGGTGGCCCATGCTTGACGCCATCCCCGCGCCGCTGGTTCAGGTCGAGGACCTGAAGATGCACTTCCCGATCTACTCCGGGATCTTTCGCAGGCACAGCGGCGACGTGAAGGCGGTGGATGGCGTCTCGTTCGAGATCATGGCCGGACAGACGCTTGGTCTGGTGGGCGAATCCGGCTGCGGCAAGTCGACGGTCGGTCGCGCAATCCTGCGGCTTTACGAGCCCACCGCCGGGCGCGTGCTGATCGATGGCGAGGATGTGGCCCGCATGGCTCCCGAAGCCCTGCGCAGGAAACGCCCGTCGATGCAGATGGTCTTCCAGGACCCGCAGGCCAGCCTCAATCCCCGGATGACGCTGGCCGACATCGTCAGCGAGCCCCTGGACGAACATACCGACTGGACCCGCGACCGAAAGCTGGAACGGGTCTACGAGCTGATGGACCAGGTCGGCCTCAACCGCCGCTTCGTGAACCGCTTCCCGCATGAGTTTTCCGGCGGGCAGCGCCAGCGCATCGGCATCGCGCGGGCGCTGGCCCTGCACCCCCGGTTCATCGTCTGCGACGAGCCCATCGCGGCCTTGGACGTCTCGATCCAGGCGCAGGTCGTCAACCTTCTGGAAGACCTGCAGGAAAGGCTGGGCCTGACCTATCTTTTCATCAGCCATGACCTGTCGATGGTCCGCCACCTCGCGCAACGCGTGGCGGTGATGTATCTCGGCCGGATTGCCGAACTTTCGCCCGCGAAGGATCTCTACGCCCGGCCCCTGCACCCCTATTCCGAGGCGCTGCTCTCTGCCGTCAACGAACCAGATCCGGTGCTTGCCGCCCGGCGCAAGCGGATCATCCTGAAGGGCGAGGTGCCCTCTCCGGCCAATCCGCCCCCGGGCTGCAACTTCTGCACCCGCTGTCCCAAGGTGATGGACATCTGCAAGACCGTGAAGCCCGCCCTTCTCGAGGTCGAAGCCGGTCGCATGGTCGCCTGCCATCTGCATACCGCCGCCGGAGCAACCGGCGCATCCGAGGCTGAAGAGCGAAAACGACCAGTCAACCAACAAGGAGAGACCCGATGAACATGAAAGCCGCTCTGCTGGGCGCTGCGGCCGTGCTGGGGCTGGCCCCGGCGGCCTTTGCCGAACGCGGCACGGATGGCGAGGTGAAGCTGACCTTCCCGCAAGCCGTGTCGATCATGAACCCCTATCTGACCGGCGGAACCAAGGACATCCTCGCCGCCGCGATGGTGCTGGAACCCCTGGCCGTCGTCGATCCGAACGGCGTTCTGGTTCCGCGCCTGGCGATCGAGATTCCGACGGTGGAAAACGGCGGCGTCTCGGCCGATCTGACCTCGATCACCTGGAAGCTGGTGCCGGGCCTGAAATGGTCGGACGGCAGCCCGGTCACTGCCGACGACGCGGTCTTCACCTGGCAGTATTGCACGGATCCCGCAGGCGGCTGCAGCCAGGCCACCAAATACGACGGCGTGGCTTCGGTCGAGGCGGTCGATCCCTCCACCATCAAGGTGACCTTCTCGGCCCCGAAGCCGAACCCCTACACCGCCTTTGTCAGCGGCCTGTCGCCGATCCTGCAAAAGGCCCAGTTCGCCAACTGCCTTGGCGCGGCTGCCCCCACCTGCACCGATGCCAACACCATGCCGATCGGCACCGGCCCGTTCAAGGTGACCGGCTTCACCGTGAACGACACGGTCACCATGGCGATGAACGAAAACTACCGCGACCCGGCCAAGCCCGCCTTCGCCAGCGCGGTGATCAAGGGCGGCGGCGATGCCGAAAGCTCGGCCCGCGCGGTGATGGAGACCGGCGAGTTCGACTATGCCTGGAACACCCAGATCCCGCCCGACAGCCAGGCCGCGATGGCCGCAGCCGGCAAGGGCCAGTTCGTGGTCGCCTTCGGCACCCTGGTCGAGCGGCTTGAGATGAACATGACCGACCCCTCGCCCGACCTGCCGGAAGGCGAGCGGTCGACCGTCAAGGCTCCCCACCCGATCCTGTCGGACATCAGGGTGCGCACCGCCCTGTCCAAGGCCATCGACCGCTCGATCCTGGTCGAGGTCGGCTATGGCGCGGGCGGCAAGCCGACCTGCAACGTGATCCCAGGCCCCGAAGGCTGGGCCTCCGACAACGAGGGCTGCATCGCACAGGACATGGCGGGGGCAAAGGCCCTGCTGGATGAGGCAGGCTGGACCGACAGCGACGGCGACGGCATCCGCGACAAGGACGGTAAGAAACTCTCGATCCTGTTTCAGACCACCGTCAACCCGATCCGCCAGGACTTCCAGGCGCTGATCAAGGACTGGTGGACGGAACTCGGCGTCGAGGTCGAGCTGAAGGCCATCGACCCGGGCGTGTTCTTCGGCGGCGACCCGGGCTCGCCCGACACGTTCCAGAAGTTCTATGCCGACGTCGAGATGTATGCCAACAACTCGGAAAGCCCGGACCCGGAAAGCTATCTGGCGCAGTATCTCTGCTCCAAGATCCCCAGCCCGGAGACCCAGTGGCAGGGCGAGAACATCAACCGCTTCTGCAGCGCCGACTATGACGCGCTGCATGCTGAACTGACCAAGACCACCGATCTGGCCAAGCGCCAGGACATCGCCAAGAAGCTGAACGACATGGTGACCAAGGACAGCATGGTCGTGGTACCGCTGGTCCACCGCGGGACGCTTTCGGCGCATGCCAACAGCCTGGGCGGCGTGCAAATCAACGCCTGGGACATGGAAACCTGGAACACGGCGGACTGGTTCCGCATCAAGTGACCTGGCCCGGGGCGGCGGCGCCGGAAGCTGCGCCGCCGCACTTTCCTTCCCCCATCCATCCCGGACCGCGCCGCGCATGCTTACCTTCACGCTTCGCAGGCTTCTCCTGGCCGTCCCGACCCTGCTGGTCATCTCGCTGGTGATCTTTCTGGTCGTCGATCTGGCCCCCGGCTCTCCCATGTCCGAAATCCCGCTGACGATCCCGCCCGAGGTGCGCCGCAAGATGATCGCGGCGCTGGGCGCGGATCAGCCCGTCTTCGTCCGCTATCTTCTTTGGCTGCGCCAGTTCTTCTGGGTGGAACCCGCCAGCCTGTTCGACGGCTGGTTCGGCACGGCCCTGGCGGACGGCGAGCAGCGCATCCTGTCATGGCAGTCGCGCAGCCCCGTCTTCAGCATCATCGGCCAGCGCCTGCCCCAGACCCTGACCGTGATCGGCACCGCCTATATCGTCGGCATCCTGATCGCGCTTCCCATCGGGATCTATTCCGCCTACCGGCAGTATTCCTGGTTCGACCAGGCCGGGACGCTGTTCGCGATGATCGGCTTTTCGGTCCCGACCTTCTTTTCCGGCACGCTGTTCATCCTCCTCTTCGCGGTCTGGCTGGGCTGGTTCCCGACAAAATACGACACCCAGCTTGAGGTGAGGGACTGGGCCAGCTTCTGGCAGCAGGCGCGGCAGATGGCCATGCCGGTGATGACGCTGGGCCTGGCCAATGCCGCCGCGATCAGCCGGTACATGCGGTCGTCGATGCTGGAAAACATGGGCATGGACTACGTCCGCACCGCGCGCGCCAAGGGGATGTCGGAACGCACCGTCGTCCTGAAGCATGTCCTGCGAAACTCGCTGATCCCGGTCGTCACCGTGATCGCGCTTGGCATCCCCTCGATCTTCGGCGGCGCGATCGTGACCGAGAACCTCTTCGGGGTGAACGGCATCGGAGCGGCGCTGATCGGGGCGATCCAGGCCAACGACATTCCCATGGTCCAGACCCTGGCCTTCATCTTCGCGGTCCTCATCGTCCTTTTCAACCTGATCGCCGACATCCTCTACGGCCTGCTCGATCCGAGGATCCGCTATGAGTGACAGCGGCGCACCGCCAAGACCGGCCAGCCAGCTGCGCGACATCTGGCACCAGTTCCGCACCCACAAGGGCGCCTTGTTCGGGCTGATCACGCTGGGCGTCCTGATCGCCGCCGTGCTGATCGGCCCCTGGCTCTGGCTGCCCGAGAAACTGTCGGTGGCCGAGGCGATCAAGTTGAAGAACCAGGGCCCTTCGCTGCGCTTTCCCCTTGGCACCGACCAGCTTGGCCGGGACATGCTGGCCCGCATGCTGCTGGCGGGCCGGGTGTCGCTGGCCGTGGGGCTGGTCGCGATGGTCATCGCCATCGTCTTCGGCACGTTCATCGGCATTCTTGCGGGCTACTTCCGCCGCCTTGACGGCGCGCTGATGCGGCTGACCGACATGTTCCTGGCCCTGCCGCTGATTCCGCTTCTGCTTGTCATGGTCATGCTGTTCCGTGACCGCGTTGCCGCCCTGATCGGGCCCGAGCTTGGCGCCTTCACCCTGATCGTCTTCGCCATCGGCATCACCTCGTGGATGGCCACCGCCCGCATCGTGCGCGGCGAGGTGCTGACGCTGAAGGAGCGCGAATACGTCCTTGCCGCCCGCTCGATCGGTGCCAGGCCCCGCCGCATCATCCTGCGCCACATCCTGCCGAACGTCGTCTCGCCGGTGATGGTCGCAGCCACCCTGGGCGTCGCCGAGGCGATCATCACCGAAAGCGTCCTGAGCTTTCTCGGCCTCGGCTTCCCGCCCGACTTCCCGACCTGGGGGCGGCTCCTGTTCGACGGGCTGCAATACATGCAGGTCTACCCCGAGCGGGTGGTCTGGCCCGGCCTTGCGATTTCGCTGACGGTCCTCAGCGTGAACTACATCGGCGACGGGCTGCGCGATGCCCTCGACCCGCGTATTCGCGGGCGGTGAAGGAACGCGGTCAGTCCAAGGCGTTGCGGATGCGCCGCACCATCAGCCAGACGCCCGCGACGACCAGCGGCACCAGAACCGCGTCCAGGGCGTAGACCGGCACCTCGAATGCGGCCTCGACGATGGGGCCAAGCCCGTAGCGCAGAAGCTGGAACGCATAGTAGCTGATCGCAACCACTGAAAGTCCTTCGACCGTCCGCTGCAGCCGCAGCTGCAGATCGGCCCGGCGGTCCATCGATTCCAGCAGCTTCTGATTCTGCGCGCTGCGTTCCACATCAACCCGTGTTCGCAACAGCTCGGCAGCCCGCTCGGCGCGCTCGGCCATGTCCTTCAGCCGCCGTTCCGCCGATTTCACCGTCCGCATCGCCGGGTCATAACGGCGCATCATGAACTCGCCAAAGGTCTGCCGTCCCTCGATGCGCGCCTCGCGCAAGACCTCGATCCGCTGGTTGACGATCGCCTCGTAGGCCGCCGTCGCGCCGAAACGGAAGGAAAACTGCACGGCCAGGCTTTCCAGTTCCGCCGAGATCGTCAGCAGCTGATGCAGCGCCGCCTCGGGGGCAGGTTCGGCGTTGTCCAGCCCCGACACCAGCGTCGACAGCCTGGGGTCGAGCGCGTTCAGCCGCCCCGACAGGTCGCGCGACCGCATCAGCCCCAGCATCGACATCGCGCGGTAGGTCTCGATCTCGCAGAGCCGCTGCACGATCCGCCCCACCCGGCGCGGGCCGGTGCCGGGGGCCACGAAGACGGCAAACCGGATGTGCCCCGCCGGATCGATGCGGAAATCACCCGCCACAACCGCTGCCCCGTCAACCACGCGGGAAACCGCAAGGCTTTCCGGCACGAACCAGTCGTCCACCCGGCGCAAGAGGTCGTCGTCCGACGCGGGCATCGGTTCGACCCGGATCAGGACCGAGGTCAGCCGCTTGCCCGGCGCTTCCGCCAGCCACTCCTCGGGCAGCACTTCGGCTTCGGCCGGATCGAACGGCCGCGCCGAATTGCCTTTGGTGAAAGCGGTGTAGGTGACGAATTCGGTATGGCTTTCCCACTTCAGCTCTGCCCGGCCGATCGGACCCTGGAAATGCGTGGCATCGGGCTGGGGATGCGCGCTGGCATGGCGGTCGAGCAGCGCCAGAAGATGCGCGCGGTCCAGCCCCCGGTCCCGGTTCTGCGCCTGCACCGGTTCCTTGATCGCGACATAGACCGCGGTCGAGGGCACCTCCAGCGATGGGAAAGGCCGGGCGTGCAGCTCGTTCACCGTGGCATAGCGCAGGGGGTGGTCGGAAATCGGCATGATCAGGGTCCATGGGCAGGCCAGATTCGCGCATAGCCAGCTTTCTCGTGGAAATCCATGGTTTTATCGGCATGCCACCGCATACCCACCGGCTTGCGTCCTGCAGACCGCAAGATTCTCGCTGCCCTGCGTAGGGATCGGGCACAGCCCGCGTATAGCCTGTCACGAACCAACCTCTGGCCCGAAAGGACTGACCCATGCGTCCCCTTCTTCTGATCACTCTCCTTGCCCTCCCGGTGACCCCGGCACTTGCCGACATCACCGTCACCAATGACCGGGGCGGCAGCGCCGTCATCTCGCGCGATTGCTCGCGCGGCGGAGGCAAGGCGACCTGCACGGTTCAGAGCGACTTTACCGGTGCCAAAGGCAAGACTGCCGAAAAGACCCGGATCCGCACGGCCGAACGTGGCTTTGTCTCGACCAGCGTCAGCGTGACCGGCCCCGAAGGCAACACCCGCACGCGCCAGCGCAGCTGGACGCGCGGCGACTGATCCCCGCGCAGACGGTGCCGGGGCTTGCGTCCCGGCATCGTTTCACCAAGTTTGCGACCGACAGGCGGGCGGGGCCGGATGTGACAGCGGACGAGGATCGGCAGACCATGGCGGCCCTGGCGACCGGGGACCGTCAGGCCATGGTGCGGCTGATCCGGCGACACGGGCCGGGTCTGCGCCGCTTTCTGGCCGGGACACTGGCGGCCCCGCACGAGGCCGAGGATCTTGCGCAGGAAACCTTCCTGCGGGTCTGGTCCGCCGCCGCCCGCTACGACCCGGCCAGGGCTGCACCCGCGACCTGGGTCTACCGGATTGCCCTGCGGCTCGCCATCGACCGCAACCGCCGCACGGGGTTCCGCCGCTTCCTTGGCCTTGACGCCGCACCCGACCCGGAGGACGACCGTCCGGGAACCGAGGCCGGACTGGCGGCGCGGCAGGAACTGGCCCTGACGCAACGGGCGCTTGCCACCCTGCCCGACCGGCAGCGACGGGCACTTCTGCTGCGCGCCGTCTCGGGGATGACGAATGCCGAAATCGCCGCCACATTGGGGATCAGCGCCGGCGCGGTGGAACAACTTCTGGTCCGCGCCCGGGCTGCGCTGCGGGCGCGGACGAAAGGGGAATGGGGATGACACGAACTGACGATGACGCTTTGGAAGCAAGGCTGGCGCGGGCTCTCGGGCCGGACGCCGATGACACCGCCCCCCTGTCGCAAGCCGTCCTGAACCGGCTGGCGAGGCCCGATACGACGGGGCGCACCAGCGTGGCCGAGGTTCTGGCTGAACCGCTGCCTGCTTCCGGTCTTTTGCTCGGGCTTCTCCTTTTGGCAGGGGGCCTTGGATACGCGCTTTCCCCGCTGGAGCTGGACGAGGTCAGCGCGCTGATGCAGCTCATCGGGCCGGGGTTCTGACATGACCGCACCCGTATCGCATACGCCCGCCGCCCGCCGCTCCTGGGGTCGCATTGCGCTTGTCGCGGCGCTGGCACTGTCGCTCTTGCTGAATGCTGTCGCGGTCGGGGCCTGGCTGCGGCTGCGCGAGGCGCGGGCTGATCTTCTGGGTCCCGAAGCCGCAGCCGCCCGTCTGCCGGACGATCTGCGGCAAGACCTGCGCACTGCGCTTCGCGCCGAGGCCCGCAGCATCCGCCCCCTTTTGCGCGACGTGGTGCAAGCGCGCGCCGCCGTTGTCGCAGCGGCAAATGCCCGGCCCTATGTCCGGGCAGACGCCGATGCCGCGATGGTCAGCTTCCGGACCAGCCTCGACGCGCTTCTGACCGAAGTGCAGCGGGTGTTTCTGGATCAGCTCGACGCCCGGGCCGCCAGCGAAAAGTAGGGTGGGGGTCCTTCCCTCCCCACACTACCCCACGCAACGATCACTCGATCATCGGCAGCAGACTGTCGAGGCTCTTCTTCGCGTCGCCGTAGAACATCCGGGTGTTCTCTTTATAGAACAGCGGGTTCTCGATCCCGGAATAGCCGGTCCCCTGCCCGCGCTTGCTGACAAACACCTGCTTGGCCTTCCAGCATTCCAGCACCGGCATCCCGGCGATGGGGCTGTTCGGGTCCTCCTGCGCTGCCGGATTCACGATGTCGTTGCTGCCGATGACGATGGCCACGTCCGTCGCGGGGAAGTCCTCGTTGATCTCGTCCATCTCGAGCACGATGTCGTAGGGCACCTTGGCTTCGGCCAGAAGCACGTTCATGTGGCCGGGGAGCCGCCCCGCGACCGGGTGGATGGCGAAGCGCACGGTCTTGCCCTTGGCGCGCAGCTTGCGGGTCAGTTCGCTGACCGACGCTTGCGCCTGCGCCACCGCCATGCCGTAGCCGGGGATGATGATGATGCTGTCGGCATCGTTCAGCGCCGCGGCCACGCCTTCGGCGTCGATGGCGATCTGCTCGCCCGTCACCTCCATCGCCGGGCCGGAGGTATTGCCGAACCCGCCCAGGATCACAGAAATGAACGACCGGTTCATCGCCTTGCACATGATGTAGGACAGGATCGCGCCCGAAGAGCCGACCAGCGCGCCGACGACGATCAGAAGGTCATGTCCGCCCCGCCGATCCCCATGATCAGGTGATAGCCGATGAAGAGAGCCGCCAGCGTCATGCCCGCCAGCGCGAGCGTGGAGCCGGACTGAAGGTAGACCACCAGCAGCAGCACCGACACGATCGCCGCCGCCGCGTTCAGCACATGCCCGCCCGGCAGCTTCTTCGCCTTGCCGTCCACCTTTCCGGCAAGCTTGCCGAAGGCGATGACCGATCCGGTGAAGGTGACCGCCCCGATGAAGACGCCGAGGAAGGTCTCGATCCGCAGGATCGTCACCTCCACGCCGGTCTTTTCCGCCACCGTCAGGGCGAAGCCGGTCAGGGCAGTGCGCGCGGTCTCGTCCATCGCGGCGATGCGGATCAACTCGACATGCGTGTTGAAGCCGATGAACACCGCCGCCAGACCGACAAGGCTGTGCATCGCGGCGACCAGTTGCGGCATCTCGGTCATCTGGACGCGCTGCGCCACGATCCAGCCGATGGCCCCGGCCCGTAAAGCGTCGCGGCCACCGCCAGCGCCATGCCGACGATGCCATACCACACTGCGCGCTTGGCGCTTTCCTGGCCCGACAACCCGCCCAGCGAGAGGATGAACAGCACCGCTGCAACGACGTAGGCCGCCGTGGTGAATCCGAAATCCATGCCCGATTCCATATCTGGCCCCTTACGACTTCTGGAACATGGCGAGCATCCGGCGCGTCACCATGAAGCCACCGAAGATGTTGATCCCGGCCATGAAGACCGACAGCGCGGCCAAGAGGATCACCAGGACAGACCCCGACCCGATCTGCATCAGCGCGCCCAGGATGATGATCGACGAGATCGCGTTCGTCACCGCCATCAGCGGCGTGTGCAAGCTGTGCGACACGTTCCAGATCACCTGGAAGCCGATGAACACCGCCAGCACGAACACGATGAAATTGCCCATGAAACTGGCCGGAGCGTAAAGGCCCGCCAGGAGCATCAGCCCGCCGCCGACCGCCAGAAGCGCCACCTGGCTGCGCGTCTGCGCCTTGAAGGCCGCCACTTCCTGCGACCGCCGCTCCTCGGGCGTCAACTCGACCGCCTTCGGTTTCGGCTTCGCCGCCGCGATTGCCGCGATCTTCGGCGGCGGCGGCGGATAGGTCACCGCCCCCATATGCGCCGCCGTGGCACCCCGGATCACGTCATCCTCCATGTTGTGCAGGATGATCCCGTCCTTTTTCGGCGTGAGGTCGCTCAGCATGTGGCGGATGTTGGTGGAATAGAGCGTCGAGGCCTGGGCCGCCATCCGGCTGGGAAAGTCGGTATAGCCGACCACGGTCACGCCGTTGTCGGTGACGATCTTCTGGTCGGGCACCGTCAGGTCGCAGTTGCCGCCGCGTTCCGCCGCCAGGTCGACGATCACCGACCCCGGCTTCATCATCGCGACCATGTCCTCGGTCCAGAGCTTCGGCGCAGGCCGACCGGGGATCAGCGCGGTGGTGATGAC
>NCDY01000056.1 GCA_002280405.1 Rhodobacterales bacterium 32-66-9
TTCTTCACCCAGATGCGCCCCCTGATCGACAAGGGCCACCTCTACCTCGCCTGCCCGCCATTGTATCGCCTGACGCAGGGCGCGCGGAGGATGTACGTCGCCGACGACGCCGAAAAGGAACTCTGGCTCGCCAAGGGGTTGGGCGGAAAGGGGAAAATCGACGTCCAGCGCTTCAAGGGTCTGGGCGAGATGGACGCCAAGGACCTGAAGGACACCACGATGAACCCCGCGACCCGCAAGCTGATCCGGGTGTCGATCGACGAGGACGAGCCGGGGGACACGTCTGATCTGGTGGAGCGCCTGATGGGCAAGAAGCCGGAACTGCGCTTCCAGTATATTCAGGAGAATGCCCGGTTTGTGGAGGAGTTGGATGTGTGACCCACATGCGCCATTGACGCATACGCCAATGGCGCATATATGCTGACCACGGTCGTGGAAACGCCAGAGTTCTCGCGCAAGGCAAAGGCGCTGCTGACCGAGGCAGAGCGAATGAGGATCGTTGACACCCTGTCCGCGCAGCCAGAGGCAGGTGTGTCGCTTGGTGGCGGTCTGCGAAAGGTGCGCTTTGCGCGGGAAGGCGGCGGGAAAAGTGGCGGCTTCCGCACGATACATTTCTACGCACCCGGCCAAGGCTTGCCGGTTTTCCTGATGGACGTCTTTGCCAAGAATGTAAGGGGCAACGTGACGACAGGCGAACAGGCAGCGATGACCGAAGCCGCAGCACAGATCGCCGGAACCTACGGAGAAAAGAAATGACGAAAGCCTACGATTCGATCATGCGCGGCCTGCAAGAGGTCGAGGCCTACCTTCAAGGCGCCCGCGAAGGCTATGTCGTCCACCACATCGAGGTCCCCGACGCCCCCGACGTCAAGGCGATCCGCGCCAGCACCGGCCTCAGCCAGGCCGAGTTTGCCCGCTCCATCGGGGTGAAGAAGGCGACGCTGCTGAACTGGGAACAGGAACGCCGCGTGCCCGATGGCCCGGCGCGGGTTTTGCTGGCGCTGATCGCCAAAGAGCCGGGGATCGTGCAAAGGGTGTTGAGCGCCTGATAGGCAAGAAGCCGGAATTGCGCTTACAGTATATACAGGTGAATGCGGGCTGCCCCGCAGGAATTGGCCTTCCCGATGAGCGGCAGGTCGACCCCGAGGTCCTGGCGTCGGCCTGCGACGAGATTCGCGCGCTCCGTCCGGCCAATGTCTGGCTGGTCGAGCGGCATGCGCATATCAGCGATCCGGCCTTGTCGCGGGCAGCCTTGGCTGTGGCAGCCCGGTGGATCGCCTCGGGCGTCCTGCCGCAACTCTGGCCAAAGTTCACAAGTTGCATTCGTTCGCAGCCCCAAGGCAATGATATGCTGATGATTTAATCGGACAGGTTATCACGGGGCACGAAACCTGTCTTGGCAAACTGCCGCTTGTATCGAATCGGCAAGGGGTTTTACCTCTTGGTAAAAATCCTTTCATAATCAGCAACGGGATGGGCAACCAGATGATCAAAGGAACCTTCACGGTCTCGCGGCGCGGGCTTCTGCTTGGGGGGGCGGCTGTGACGCTGTCGGCGAACCTGCCGCGCATGGCTTTGGCGCAAGAGCCGGTCAAGATGGCGGGCATCTACACGGTGCCGGTCGAGCAGCAGTGGGTCAGCCGGATCCACATCGCGGCTGAGGCGCTGAAAGCGGCGGGCACGGTGGATTATGCCTACACCGAGAACGTGGCGAACACCGATTACCCCCGCGTCATGCGCGAATATGCCGAGGCGGGGGTCAAGCTGATCGTGGGCGAGATCTTCGGGGCCGAGGCCGAAGCGCGCGAAGTCTGCGCCGAATACCCGGACGTGGCCTTCCTGCTGGGGTCGTCCTTCCCGCCGGACGCGGCCGCGAACCCGAATCTGGCAGTCTTCGACAACTACATCCAGGACGCGGCCTATCTCTCGGGCATCGTCGCGGGCGGCATGACCAAGGGCAATATCGGCATGGTCGGCGGCTTCCCGATCCCCGAGGTCAACCGGCTGATGAACGCCTTCATGGCAGGCGTGCGCGAAGTGAAGCCGGACGCCAGGTTCCAGGTCAGCTTCATCGGGTCGTGGTTCGACCCGCCGAAAGCCAAGGAAACCGCCTTCGCGATGATCGATGGCGGGGCGGATCTGATGTATGCCGAACGCTTCGGCGTCTCGGACGCGGCCAAGGAACGCGGCGTGCTGGCGATCGGCAACGTGATCGACACGCAGGCCGACTATCCCGAGACCGTGGTCACCTCGGCCCTGTGGCACTTCGAGCCGACGCTGAACGCGGCGGTGGCAGCGGTGCAGCAGGGCGCGTTCAAGGCCGACAACTACGGCGTTTATTCCTACATGATCAACGGCGGCAGCTCGCTGGCTCCGCTTGGCACCTTCGAGGGCAAGGTCCCGGCCGAGGTCATGGCGCTGGTGGCCAAGAAGCAGGCGGCGATCATGGATGGCAGCCTGACCGTGACCATCGACGACAGCGAGCCGAAATCGTCGTGAGCCGGTCGATGCCCGAGGCGGAGATCGTTCTCCGCCTCGACCGCATTTCCAAACGCTTCGGCGCGCTGAAGGCCAACGACGCGGTCAGCCTGACCCTGCGGCGCGGCGAAGTGGTTGCCCTGCTTGGCGAGAACGGTGCCGGCAAGACGACGCTGATGAACGTGCTTTTCGGTCACTATCTGGCCGACGCGGGAACGATCGAGGTCTTCGGCCAGCCTCTCGCCCCGGGCAATCCGCGCGCGGCGCTGGCAGCCGGGGTGGGGATGGTGCACCAGCACTTCGCGCTGGCGGGAAACCTGACGGTGCTTGAGAACATCCGCCTGGGGACCGAGCGGCTATGGGCACGCGGCGTCGGGGCCGCGCGAGAAAAGGTGGAGCGCCTGTCGCGCGACTTCGGGCTGTCGGTGCATCCCGATGCCAGGGTCGGGCGGCTGTCGGTGGGCGAGCGGCAGCGGGTGGAGATCCTGAAGGCGCTTTACCGCGACGCGCGCATCCTGATCCTGGACGAGCCGACCGCCGTCCTGACCCCGCAGGAAGCGGAGGCGCTGTTTGCCACCCTGCGCCGGGCCACTGGTCTGGGGCTTTCGGTGATCTTCATCAGCCACAAGCTGCACGAGGTCATGGCGATTGCCGACCGCTGTGTCGTGCTGCGTCACGGGCGCGTGGTGGGCGCGGTCGACACCCATGCCACCGACAGGGGCGCGCTTGCCGCCCTCATGGTCGGGGGGGAGTTGTCCCTGCCCCGTGCCGAGGCGCGGGCGGCAGGCGCGGTCCTGATGCGGGTGGACGGCGTCTCGACGCCCGACCGGGGCGCAGTGCCGGGGCTCAAGGCGGTGACGCTGGACCTGCGCGCGGGGCAGATCACCGGGCTGGCGGGGGTTTCGGGCAACGGGCAGGCCGCGCTGGCCGAGATCATCGGCGGCCTCGCCCGCCCCGCTTCGGGCCGCCTGACGCTGCGCGACCGGCCGGTGCGCGACTGGTCGCCCGGCATCGCCCTGGCGCAGGGCATCGCGCGCATCCCGGAGGACCGTCATCACCAGGGCACGATCGGCGATTTCGACCTGACCGAGAATGCCGTGCTGGAAACCTATCGCAGCCGGTTCTCGCGCCGGGGCTGGATGAACTGGCGCGCGGCGCGGCGCTTTGCGGAAGCGATCATCAAGGGCTACGACGTGCGCTGCCCGGGACCGGAGACGCGCATCCGGCTTCTGTCGGGGGGCAACATGCAGAAGCTGATCCTGGGGCGGGCGCTGGCAGGCGGTTCAATCCGGGAGGCACCGGAGATCATCCTGGCGAACCAGCCGGTCCGCGGCCTTGACGTCGGCGCGATTGCCTATGTGCAGTCGCAGTTGATTGCTGCACGCGACCGGGGGACGGCGGTGCTTCTGATCTCGGAAGACCTTGATGAAATCATGGGCTTGTCAGATATTATTCATGTGATGTCTCAAGGCCGTTTGTCGCCCGGCTTTGCCCGCGGGACGATGACGGCACCCGAGCTTGGCCTGTGGATGGCGGGCCAGAAGTTCGAGAGCGCCCATGCGGCTTGAACCCGTCGCCAATCCCTCGACCGCCCGCCGCCTTGGCCTGCCGGCGCTGGCGATCGCCGCAACCATGGTGGTCGCGATGGGGCTGGCCTTGCTTGCGGGGGCCAGTCCGCTGGCCACGCTTGGACAGATCGCCGTGGGTGCGCTGGGGTCGAAACTGGCAATCCTGGAGACGCTGAACCGCGCGACGCCGCTGATCTTCACCGGCCTGGCCGTTGCGGTGGCCTTCCGGGCAAAGCTGTGGAACATCGGGGCCGAGGCGCAGCTTTATGCGGGGGCCATCGTCACCGTGCTGCTGGGAACCGGGGCGCTGGGGGGTCCGCTGGTGCTGCCGGTCTCGGCCCTGGTCGCGATGCTGGCGGGCGCGGCGCTGCTGCTGGGGCCGGTCCTCCTGAAGACGCGGCTCGGGGTGGACGAGGTCGTCACCACCCTGCTGCTCAACTTCATCATGCTGCTGTTCGTCAGCTACCTGCTGGAAGGCCCGATGAAGGATCCGATGGGCATGGGATGGCCGAAGTCCCAGGCCCTGATCCCCGAGGCGCGCCTGCCCCGCATCGTCGATGGCCTGCGCCTGCACTGGGGATTTGCGCTGGCGATCCTGGCCGCCATCGGCGTCTGGGTGATCCAGACCCGCACGGCGCTGGGCTTCGAGATCCGCGCCGTGGGCCAGAGCCCTGAGGCCGCGCGCTTTGCCGGGATGCCGGTCAATGCGGTGCTGGTGAAGACCGCGCTTCTGTCCGGTGGCCTTGCCGCACTGGCCGGGTGGTCGGAGGTCGCCGGGCTGAAGGGGCTCTTGTCGCAGGATCTTTCGCCGGGCTTCGGCTATACCGGCATCATCGTGGCCATGCTGGCGCTGTTGCATCCCCTTGGCGTGGTTGTGACGGCGGTCTTCGTGGCAGGAATCTTCGTGGGCAGTGACGCGATGAGCCGCGCGGCGGGTGTGCCGACCTACATCGCCGACATGCTGACGGCGGTGGCGCTGCTGTGCATGGTGCTGGCGATCCTGCTCACGAAAGTCCGGGTGGTCAGGGGATGAGCGAGATCGTCGACATCCTGATTTCGGCCAGCTTCTGGGCGGCGGTGATCCGCATCGCCTCGCCCTTGATCCTGGCGACGATGGGGGAACTGATCTGCGAACGCGCGGGCGTGCTGAACCTGGGGATCGAGGGGATCATGGTCATCGGCGCCTTCACCGGCTGGATGGCGGTCTGGCAGGGGCTGCCGCTTTGGGGCGGGGTGGCGGTGGCGATGGGCGCGGGGATGCTGTTCGGGCTCTTGCAGTCCACGCTGACGGTGCCCTTCGGGTTGTCGCAGCATGTCGTCGGGCTGGGGGTGACGCTGCTGGCCAGTTCGACCGCGTCCTTCGCCTACCGGCTGATGCTGCCCGAGGTGACCAGCCCGCCGAAGATCGAGCCATTCCGCCCGCTTGACATTCCGCTGCTGAGTGCCCTGCCCTGGGCAGGCGAGGCGCTGTCGCAGACGGCGCTGACCTGGGCGGCCTTTGCCGTGGCGGGCGCGGTGGCATGGACACTTTACAGAACGCCGCTTGGACTGGCGCTCCGGGCCGTGGGCGAGAACCCGGCGGCCGTCGAGGCGCAGGGGCTGTCGGTCACCGGTCTGCGGATGGGGGCGGTGATCGTCGGGTCCGGCCTGATGGCGGTGGGTGGGGCGTTCCTGACGCTGTCGGCTTTTTCAAGCTTCTTTTTCGGGATGGTGAACGGGCGCGGCTGGATCTGCGTGGCGCTGGTGGTGTTCGGCGGCTGGAAGCCGGGCAAGGCCTTGCTGGGCGCGATCCTGTTCGCGGCCTTCGACGCGCTGCAGATCCGGCTGCAGCAGACCGAACTTGGCGCGGTCCTGCCCTATCAGCTGTTTCTTGCCCTGCCCTTCATCCTGTCGATCCTGGCGCTGATCCTGATGTCGCGCCGGGCCGAAGTGCCCGCGGCGCTCATGGTGCCCTACAACAAGGGGGAGAGGTGATGTTCGACCTTCTGGTCAAGGGCGGCAGGCTGCCGGACGGCACGGTCGCCGATATCGGCATCCGGGGCGACCGGATCGCGGCGGTGGGGAAGCTGGAGGCTGAAGCGGGCCGCGTCATCGACGCGACGGGCGACCTGGTGTCGCCCCCGTTTGTCGATCCGCATTTCCACATGGATGCAACGCTCAGCTACGGTCTGCCGCGGGTGAACGCCTCGGGCACGCTGCTGGAAGGCATCGCGCTGTGGGGCGAGTTGCGCGAGATTGCCACGGTGGACGAGATGGTCACCCGCGCCGTGGCCTATTGCGACTGGGCCGTCAGCATGGGGCTGCTGGCGATCCGCACCCATGTCGACACAACCCCCGACCACCTGCGCGGGGTCGAGGCGATGCTGGAGGTGAAGGCCCGCGTCGCCCCCTATATCGACCTGCAGCTGGTGGCCTTCCCGCAGGACGGGCTGTACCGCACAAAGACCGGGCGGCAGAACCTGCTGCGCGCGCTGGACATGGGCGTGGACGTCGTCGGCGGCATCCCGCATTTCGAGCGCACGATGGAGGAAGGTGCCGAAAGCCTGCGCGACCTCGGGCGCATCGCGGCCGAGCGGGGGCTGATGTGGGACGTGCATTGCGACGAGACCGACGACCCGATGAGCCGCCACGTCGAAACCATGGCGCGCGAGGTGACGCGGCATGGCCTGGGCGGTCGGGCGGCGGGCAGCCATCTGACCAGCATGCATTCGATGGACAACTACTATGTGTCCAAACTTTTGCCGCTGATCGCGGAAAGCGGCATGGCGGCGATCCCGAACCCCTTGATCAACATCACGCTGCAGGGCCGCCACGACAGCTATCCCAAGCGGCGCGGCCTGACCCGGGTGAAGGAGATGCAGGCCCTGGGCGTGCCCGTCGGCTGGGGCCAGGACTGCGTGCTGGACCCCTGGTATTCGCTGGGCACCGCGGACATGCTGGACGTGGCCTTCATGGGGCTGCACGTCGCGCAGATGACCCATCCCGCCGAAATGGCGCGCTGCTTCACCATGGTCACCGAAACCAACGCCGCGATCATGGGCCTGGATGGCTACGGGCTGCGCCCCGGTTGTGTGGCAAGCCTTGTCGTGCTGGATGCGGGCAACCCGACCGAAGCTCTGCGCCTCCGGCCGGACCGGCTGGCGGTTGTGGCGAAGGGGCGCGTGGTGGCTGAGCGCCACCGAAATGACGCCCGACTGGCATTGCCCGGACGACCCGTGACCGTGCGGCGCCGACACGGCTGAGCCCCAGGCGCGGTGCCGTCGCGCCACAAGCCTGAAGTGCGCGAGGGGATTCATTCCCGCTGCGAAACAGACAGAAGGGTTCCGATCCGCAAATTCTCCTTGCAACCGCACTTCTCGCCAGGGTTGAACCCTGCCATCCTTCAAATCTCCTCTTGATCGCCCCATTTTCGCCCTCATCCACAACCATCACGGAGAGGGTGAATTGGTGCGTTTGTGTGGACGATTGTCCCGGCGCTGAACTCTGTCCAGTTGAGGCCTGCCCAAGACCGGACAAATCCGCAGGAGCGTTCTGCACTGTTGCAAGAAGGGTGAAGGAAATGGCGCAGCAAAAGGCGGTGGAGCCCGCAGTCGATGAGGTCGATGACCTTGTCGACGAGTTGCAGCCGGGCGCGAAGCTGCTCAAGGGCCAGTATACGATCACCAGCTATCTGAACAGCGGCGGTTTCGGCATCACCTATCTTGCCAAGGACAGCCTGGACCGCGACGTCGTCATCAAGGAATGCTTCCCGTCTTCGGTCTGTCGGCGCTCGAAGGTCATGGTCGCGGCACGGTCGCGCGCACACACGGCGGAATTGCGGTCGGTCATCCAGCTTTTCGTCCGCGAGGCGCGGAATCTGGCCAAGATCGTGCATCCGAACATCGTCTCGGTGCACAATGTCTTCGAGGACAACGGCACCGCCTACATGGCGCTGGACTATATCGACGGGCTGGACCTGCAGCAGATCATCGACGGCGAGGGCGAGCGTCCGAACCCCGAGCAGATCGTCGACATCACCAGCAAACTGATCAAGGCGGTCGGCTTCATCCACGATCATGACATGCTGCACCGCGACATCTCGCCGGACAACGTCCTGATCGCCAAGACCGGCGAACCGATCCTGATCGACTTTGGCGCAGCGCGTGAAAAGGCCAGCCAGACCAATCGTGCGATGTCGGCGCTGCGGGTGGTGAAGGACGGCTACTCGCCACAGGAATTCTACATCGCCGGGTCGGAACAGGGACCGTGGAGCGATCTTTATGCGTTGGGCGCGACACTGTATCACCTGATCTCGGACGAGGCCCCGGTCAACGGGCAGGCCCGGCTGGGCGCTCTGGCCGAGGACCGGCCGGACCCCTATGTCCCGCTGACCGGTCGGTTTCAGGGCTATCCCAAGGGCTTTCTGGAAGCCATCGACAAGGTGCTGAACACGCTGCCGAAGCAGCGGCTGCAATCGGCCCGGGAATGGCTGGACATGTACGAGGGCAACGGTCCCGCCGCCATGGCGCCGGTCGAGCCGGGCCCGGGCACCGAGGCTGCAGTGGCGCGGCTGGTCAACGATTTCCAGCGTGAAGAGGCCCACATCGGGGCCGCCGCCGCAGCGGCGGTGCCCGCGCCAATCGCCAAGGCCGCGTCCCGGCCGGCGGCCGAAGCATCGCCGACGCGGGGCAAGGGGCCGATGCAGCTTGTGGCCGGCGTGGCGGTCGCGCTGGTCGTGGTTGCGGGCGGCTTCCTGATGTTTGGTGCGCCTCCGGTCGCCAAGGATCCCGCCCCCGCCGGAAACGGCGCGCTTGCCGACGCGACGGCGCCGGTGTCGACCCCGGATCCTGCGCCTCGGGCCGAAACTGCGGCCGCACCCGGGGCCGTGACCGAGCCGACAGCAACAACGGAACCCGCAAACGCGGACTCGGGGGCGGCGTCGGCCGGAACCGCGGCCGCGCCAGTCGCGCCCGATACCGGATCGGCGGCTGCAACCGCGACGGTAGAGCCGGCACCACCGGCACCGGTCGTCGAACCGGGCGTGGCAGACCCCGCAGCGGCAGCGCAGACCGCCGCTTTGGCGACAGAGCCGGTGGCCAGCGCACCGGCTGTATCAGACCCCGCCCCCGAAGCCGCGCCGCCGCAGGCCCCAGCGGGGACCCCGGCAAAGACCCAGGTCGGATTTGCCGCCTGGGACGCCGAGCTTCCGTTCACGGCGGACGACCGGATCACCGGCAACCAGCAGACCACCGTCGTGCTGCGCCTGTCCGCGTCGGCAAGTCTGGCCGAAGCCAATGGCTGGCTGCAACCGGGCATGACGATCTACGCCGTCAACGGCGCACCCACGCCGACGGTCAACGCCCTGACGGCGGCCATTCTGAACGCCATGCAGGTCGATCCGGACGGCAAAGCGCGGCTGATCGTCGAGCACTCGGGGGCCGAGGCCGGTCGCAAGACCGACCTTCTGACCGTGGGCGCGGTGCGGCTGGTCAGCATGACCAACGGCGTGACGGTGCGGACCTCGGTCGTGGACGACGTCTGGACCAGCACCGTGACCGGCGTTACCAGGCCCGAGATCACCACGCTGCGACAGGGAGATATCCTGTTCCGCGACAAGACCACCGGCATTCCTCTGGACGGGCCGGACGCGCTGGAAAGCCTTCTGCGCGATCTGGTGGCGGCCGGGGCGACGCAGACGGAATTCTCGATCATCCGCGACAAGAAGGTCAGCACGGCCACGCTGCAACTTGCGCTTGACGGGGGCCAGTAGGCATGGGGATGACCGCCGACCGGCAGGCATTCGTCCCCGGCACGGGCAAGGCCGACTTGCGACCAGCGGACAACGAGCCCAAGGTCGGCGGTCGGCCGGTTCCGCTGGATGCGTTGATCGATGCGCTGGGGCGGGCGGCTGAACGGTCGGCGGGGAAGTCCCGCCGGGACGCCGACCCCGGATCAACGGACGAGGGCCGATAAGGCATGACACGAAACGAATACCAGGGTCTCCGGACTTCGGCCGGGCACCAAGGCGCAGGGCGCAGACCCGGCAGTCGAGCGGACACAGGAGCGACGATCATGACTTTCGCACGGACCCTGCTTTGCGGCGGCACTGCGCTTTTGCTGTCAGGCGCGGCCGCGCAGGCGCAAGAGGCCTGTTCGACCTACAAGGTCGCGGCCGGGGACAACCTACGCTTCATCGCGCGCGCGGCCTATGGCAATCCCGATCTCTATCGGCTGATCTACGACGCCAATGTGGCCATCATCGGCGCAAAGGCCGACCTGATCGAAGTCGGCACCACCCTGTCCATCCCTTGCGATCCAAAGACCGCCGCCGCCGTCGTGCCTGAAACCTCCGCTGCCCCGGAAAGCGTGACCCCGGTTGCCGCAACGCCCGAGGCCGCGCCCGCCGACGCGAAGACGATTGCCGCCGCACCCGCCCCAAAGCCGATTGCCATCGTGACAGGCAACGGCTACGCGCCCTTTGCCGACGAAACCCTGCCGGGTGGCGGGATGATGACTCAACTGGTAGAAATGGCGATCTTCCGGGCCGATCCGGGCATCGCCTACAACCTCAGCTTCGTCAACGACTGGCAGGCGCATATCGATGCGCTGCTGCCGTCGGGTGCCTATGACCTGAGTTTCCCCTGGATCCGCCCGGACTGCGAAGGCTCGAACATGCTGTCGCCGGGTGACCAGGCGCGCTGCAACGATTTTGTGTTTTCGCAGCCGTTCTACGAAATCGTCGATGGCTTCTTTGCGACCCGCGACAGCGGCCTGATGTCGGTGACAAGCTACGCAGGCTTTGAAGGCAAGCGCATCTGCCGTCCCGAAGGCTATACCACCGGGGTGCTCGATGCTGCCGGGCTGACGGCACCCAGGATCACGTTGTTGCGCGGCAGCGATGCCAAGGACTGTTTCCGGGCGCTGGCCGCCGGCGAGGCCGACGTGGTGTCGGTCGATGCCGAAGTCGGCGATGCGGCCATTGCAAAGCTGGGCCTGATCTCGACCGTCGGGCAGAACCCGCAACTGTCGACGATCGTCAGCCTGCATGTCATCGCCTACAAGTCCAACGCTCGGGCGGTCGCGATGCTGGCCGAACTGGACAAGGGCCTGATGGAGATGTACCAGACCGGCGAGTGGTATGACATCGTCTCCTCGGCCCTTGCCCTGCAGCGCCAGCGGCAATAGGGGCGGGTGGCTTGATGATCACGCCATCACCATGGGATCTCGCGGCGCTTTCCGGGCCGCTATTGATCACTCAATCGCCTTATTCACGCCATTTATGCAACCATATGCTGCAACATCCGCAGTATTGTTTCGGTAACGCCAGTTATCAGCACCCCACGGTCCCAAAAAGGAAACCCGCCGAATGAGAACCGCTTCGCATCTGCTCTGGTTGCCGTTCCTCGCGGCTGCGATGATCTCGCTGCCCATCATCGCCTCTGCCCAGGAAGCCTGCACCACTTATTCCGTCAAGGACGGCGACACGCTTGGGTCGATCGCCCAGGCAGCCTATGGCACTTTTGACTACCAGAACATTTTCAACGCCAACCGTGACGCGCTGGCGGCGAACCCGAACAGTCTGCCCGCCGGGCTGCAACTGGTCCTGCCCTGCGCCGACGGCCGCCTGGCCCCCGACCAGGAACTGAGCTCGGTCATCCAGGCCGAGACCGAAAAGCAGCAGGCGACGGCGAAGAAGTCGAACGTCTACGAGCCGCCGCTGAAATTCGTGACGTCGAACAACTGGGCCCCGTTTACCGACGAGTCACTGACCGGCGGCGGCATTTTCGTGCGCATGGCGACAACCGCGATGCAGCGGGGCGGCAACAACCGCGCCTACACCGTGGCCTATGTCGACGACTGGATGTCGCATATCGACACGCTGCTGCCTTCGGGTGCCTTCGACGTCTCGATCGCCTGGGAAGCGCCTGACTGTTCCAAGCTGGACATGCTGGGCGAATTCTCGACCCGGATGTGCACCGAGTTCGACTTCTCGTTGCCGATCTACGAGGCGGCCTACACCTTCAACACCCTGCCGGACAGCAAGTTCGCCAATGCGCGGGCGTTCTCGGACTATGCCGGGGCCAAGCTGTGCCGCCCGGAAGCCTGGCCGATGGGCGACCTTGAAGTGCAGGGGCTGGCCCCGCCGGTGATCGAGGTCGTGC
>NCDY01000057.1 GCA_002280405.1 Rhodobacterales bacterium 32-66-9
GTGCCTGTAAGCGCGCGGCGAGCTGCGGCATGGTCAGTTGGTCAGACGAGGCAAGCACCCAGGTGCGCCTCGCCCACCACAAGGCTGCAGGGCTGAACCACTCTGACTCTGGCTCCCCCAGAGTTGCTTTGCCCACATGGCCGCCAATGGGGCTCCAGATCGCGCCATTGCGCCATATGCGGTAAATGGCGCCAGGAATAATCTGATGTCCGATGAGCTGCTCGAAGAATCCGTCGTTGATGTTCGCGGCGGCTAGAAAAATGTCACGCGACACAAAGTGGGTTTTCACATAATCGCGTAGCTCGCTGGCGACAGACATGAAGTGCTCCATTGAAGCCTGACCGTCAGCCGCTGACGGCATCTCGAGATTAATTAGGCATACCGCAACGGCCTGGCGCAATGCCGAATTGACCTAGGCTACCCCTCTACACGCCGGGCGACCGCTATGTCACCTTCCCGCTGGCCGGACGAAAGGCAGCGCTTCTGATCTGCTACGACATCGAATTTGCCCCGCATGTCGCGGCACTGGCAAGCATGGGAACCGAGGTGATCCTGGTTCCCACCGCAAACATGGCCCCCTTTTCCCATGTCGTCAGACACACCGTCCCGGCCATGGCAGCCAACCACGGTCTGGCCATTGCCTATGCCAACTACTGCGGGTCGGAACGCGACCTGACCTATGTCGGCGGCAGCCTCGTTGTCGGACCGCATGGCGAGGTTCTGGCGCAGGCCGGGGATCATCCGGCCTTGCTGATCGCCGATGTTCCAGAACGTGACCCCGCGCGGATCAGCACGCAGGCCGGGGATTTCCGACCGCTCCGGGCCTGACCGGGGGCCGCCGTCGACGCCGCCGTCAATGCTGCCGACAGAACGTGTCGCGCAGGGCGGTGACGACGGCGACGACGTCTTCGCGCGCCAGACTGTAGATCACGCTTTTTCCTTCGCGCCGGGTCTGGACGATGCCTTCGGCGCGGAGCCGCATCAGTTGCTGTGAGACGCTGACGGGGCTGGAGCCCAGCGCCTCGGCCAGTTGGCTGACGTTTCGTTCGCCATCGACCAGAAGACAGAGGATCTGCAGCCGCCCCTCATGCGAGAGAGACTTCAGCAGCGCCACCGCCTTTGCGGCCTGTTCGGCGGTGCCGCCAAAGCCCTCAAGGATCTCGGCCATCATCCACTCCTATTCAAAGGCGCAGCCCTTCTTGATCCCCATCATCCTGAAGACCGAAGCCGCCGGACAGAAACCGGTAAAGCTGGACTGGATCTGGTTCAACCCGATGAACACGGTGAACCAGACGAACAGGGGCGAGACATAGACCGTCAGCACGACGCTGAGCAGAACCATGACACCGGCGAAGCGCATGACGGCACGATCAAGAGACATTTCAGACCTCATCCTTTGCTGGTTTGTTTCAGTTTGTCGATCCTCGGCGCCTTCGGCGCGAGGCTTTCGCAGGAAGTATCTCCCGAAGCCCGCTTTGATGCGGAGCCATCTTCACCATCGGGCTGGATTTCCTCCTCTCATCAGGCTGTCCCCTCCGGCCCGGTCCGGAACACGCGGTAGATGGCCGGGATCACCAGGACGGTCAGCAGTGTCGAACTCAGCAGACCGAAGAGCAGCGAGATGGCGAGGCCCTGGAAGATCGGATCCGCCAGGATCACCACCGCGCCGATCATTGCGGCGAGCGCGGTCAGGAGGATCGGCTTGAAGCGGACCCCACCGGCCTCGATCAGCAATTCCACGGTGACCGGCCCCTGGCCATGGCGGATGAAGTCCACCAGCAGGATCGAGTTGCGCACGATGATCCCGGCCAGCGCGATGAAGCCGATCATGCTGGTGGCCGAAAACGGCGCGCCGAACAGCCAGTGGCCGAACATGATCCCCAGGAAGGTCAGCGGGATCGGCGTCAGGATCACCAGCGGCAGCTTGAACGAGCCGAACTGCGCCACGACCAGGATGTAGATGCCGAGAAGCGCCACCCCGAACGCCGCCCCCATGTCGCGGAAGGTGACATAGGTCACTTCCCACTCGCCGTCCCAGAGCAGCGTCACCTTGGTCTCGTCCTCGGGCTGGCCGTTCAGCGCGATCTCGGGCTTCATGCCCGCGGGCCAGTCCATCTTCTCGATCCGATCGGCCACGGCCAGCATCCCGTAGAGCGGCGCCTCGAAAGCCCCCGCCAGTTCCGCCGTCACCATCTCGGCATCGCGGCCGTTGTGGCGGAAGATCGGAAAGCTGGCGGCTTCCTCGCCGACCTTCACCACATCGCCCAGTTCCACCACCCCCCGCGCGCCGGGCAGGGCGTTGGCGGGAATGGGGGTGGTCAGGAAGCGTTCGTCCAGAACCCGGTCGGCCTTGTCGCGGCCCACGACCAGCGGAATCGGCAGCCTGCCTTTGCCGCGGTGCGAATAACCCACGGTCAGCCCGCCGTTCAGAAGCGCCAGCGTGTCGAACACGTCCTGTTCCTGCACCCCGAAAAACTCCAGATCGTCGGTCGAGATCGTGGCGCGCAACCGCCGGGCCTGGACGCCAAAGCTGTCATCCACATCGACGATGAAGGGCACGGCCGCGAACGCCTCGCGGATTTTCGTCGCGGCGGCGCGGCGGGTAGCGGCGTCGGGACCATAGACCTCGGCCAGAAGGGTCGCGATCACCGGCGGACCTGGCGGCGGTTCGACGACCTTCAGGTTCGTCCCCTTTGGCACCGGCAGGCTTGCCAGCCGTTGCCGCAGGTCCAGCGCGATGGCATGGCTGGCCCGGTCGCGGTCGCCCTTGGGTGTCAGGTTGATCGCCACCTCGCCAAGCTGCGGCTCGGTCCGCAAATAGTAGTGCCGCACCAGCCCGTTGAAGTTGAACGGTGCCGGCGTCCCGGCATAGGTCTGGACACCGGTCACTTCAGGGAGGCCCATGACCACGTCTGCCACGTCGCGGGCCACCCGGTCCGTGGCCTCGATCGAGGATCCTTCCGGCAGGTCGATCACCACCGAAAGCTCCGACTTGTTGTCGAAGGGCAGCAGCTTCACCGTCACGTCCCGGGTATAGAGGGCCGCAAGCGAGCCGAAGGACAGCGCGGCGGTGACCAGGAGGAACCCAAGGCTCCGCCCCCTGGTCTTCAGCACCGGCTTTGCGACCGCCCGATAGGCCCGTTCCAGCCACCCGCCCTGGTGGCTGCCAGAGCCGTCCGGTGCCGCATGGTCCAGCTTGTCCGCGCGACCCGCGATCTTGACCATCAGCCAGGGGGTGATGATCACGGCAACGAAGAAGGAAAAGATCATCGCGGCGCTGGCATTGGCCGGGATCGGCGACATGTAGGGTCCCATGAGGCCGCTGACGAACAGCATCGGCAACAGCGCCACCACCACCGTCAGCGTGGCCACGATGGTCGGATTCCCGACCTCGGCCACCGCCTCGACGGCCGCTTCCAGCCGCGACTTGCGTCGGTCCATGCCCCAGTGCCGGTCGATGTTTTCGATCACGACGATGGCGTCATCGACCAGGATCCCGATCGAAAAGATCAGCGCGAACAGCGATACACGGTTCAGCGTGAAGCCCATCACCCAGGCGGCAAACAGCGTGAGCAGGATCGTCACCGGGATCACGATGGCAACGACCATCGCCTCGCGCCAGCCGATCGCCAGCAGCACCAGGGCGATGATCGAGACCGTTGCAAGGCCGAGGTGGAACAAAAGTTCGTTGGCCTTCTCGTTCGCCGTCTCGCCGTAGTTCCGCGTCACGGTGACCGTGACGCCTTCGGGAATGAGCCTGGAGTCCGGCCCGCTGACCCGGTTCAGCACCTCTTCGGCCACCACCACGGCATTCGCGCCCGCCCGCTTGGCAATCGCCAGCGTTACCGCCGGGCCGGCCGCGACCCCCGCTTTGGTCTTGGCCAGCTGCGAGACGATGGCATCCTTCGTGTTCTCGACATAGCGGACCGACGCCACGTCGGAGACATAGACCGGCCGACCGTCCCGCGTGGTCAAAAGCAGGTTCGCCACCTCGGAGGGAGCCGTCAGTGTCTCGCCCGCGAGCAGGTCCACCATCTGCCCCTGATCGCGCAGTTTCCCGGTGTTCAGCGTCCGGTTGGCCTGTGCGACCTTGCCGGCAAGTTGCTGCAAGGTCACACCATAGAGCGCCAGCCGGTCGGGGTCGGGTTCGATCCGGATCGCATCCGTCGCATCGCCCGCCAGATAGGTCAGCCCCACATCCTCGGTCTTGGCAACCTCGGTCTGCACCGTCCGCGCGACGCGGGTGAGGTCATTGGCCGACAGGTTTTCGGCCGAGAGGGTCAGCGTCAGGATCGCCACGTCGTCGATCCCGCGGCCCACGATCAACGGCTCTGGTATTCCCACCGGGATCGCCCCGATGTTTGCCCGCACCTTGTCATGCACCCGCAGGATCGCGTCTTCGGACCGGGTGCCGACCTTGAACCGTGCCGTCACCATCGCGCGGTCGTCCCGGGTCGAGAAATAGACATGCTCGACGTCGTTGATGCCCTTGACGATGACCTCCAGGGGCTCGGTCACCAGCTTGACGGCATCCTCGGCCTTCAACCCCTGCGCCTGGACCAGAATGTCCACCATCGGCACCGAGATCTGCGGCTCTTCCTCGCGCGGGAGCGAGACAAGAGCGACAAGGCCAGCGGCGAGGGCGGCAAGGATGAACAGGGGCGTCAGGGCCGAATTGATGAAGGCCCGGGTCAGGCCGCCGGCTAGGCCCAGGGGATGCTTGCGGGGCTCACTCATGTTCGGTCCCGCCGGTTGGCACCACGACGTCGCCCGCGACGAGGCCAGTGACGACCTCGACCATCTCGGCTCCATCGATCACATGAGTGGCGCCCGGGACGATGCTGCGCAGGGCCGTGCCGCCTGCCGTCCGGATGCGGATGAAGTCAAGGCCCGCCCGCGTGGTGATGTAGGCGCTTGGCACCAGAAGGGCGACCCGTTCTCCGACCGGCAGGCGAACCAGGACCCGGGCCCCGACGTAAGTGTCGGGCAGATCGGCGATTTCCACATCTGCGGTCACGCGACCGCCCTCGATCAGCGGATAAACCCTGGCAAGCGTGCCTTCACGTTCACCAGCCGCATCCGAAATGCGGATCACGTCGCCGGCATTCAGCGCCGTGGCGTGACGTTCCGGCACTGCGATCCGCAGGAAGGTGCCCCCACCGCCGATCACGGCAACCGTCTCGCCCGGCATGATCACCGCGCCCTTGGCGACGGGCACGTCGAGGACCCTGCCGGCAACCGGGGCCAGCACGGCGCCTTCCTGAGATTGCTCGCGGATGACGTCGCTCTGAGCGTCAAGCGCGGCGATCTGCCCTTTCAGCACATCGACCTGGGTGCCCAGCGCCTCGACCCGCTGGGTGGTCGTGACGCCAGTCTTCAGCAGCTCTTCACCCCGGGCGAGGTCTGCCTCGGAATTCGCCAGCTGGGCAGCCAATGCGGCACGCTGGGCGGCAAGGACTGCCAGCTGGAAGTCCAGCTTGTCATCGACGATCCGGGCCAGAACCTGTCCTGCCGTCACCAGATCACCTTCAGTGACCGACAGGTCGACCAGCGTGCCACCAAGTCGAGCCCGCGCCGGAATGCGGTCCCGTGCCTCGACCGTGCCATAGACGGCCTTCCATTCGGTCAGGGGGGCCGCAACAACGGTAACCTCTTGTGCCTTCCCCGGCCCTGCAACGGAGGAAAGCAGGGCCACGACCGGCAAGACTGCGGAAAGACGGAACATGCGATTCGGCTTTCGATTTTAGACTTCAAAGATATAAACATGTATAGATGGAAATAGCAATAGCCGTAGACGCGGCCCGACACTGGCGGCAGAGCAGCGGTCAGAAAGCGAACGCAAAAGCCCGCCGGGATGGCGGGCAATGCGGACATATGAGCTGTCAGTGGGCTTGCCGGTCAGTCGTTGCGATAGAAGAACTGCTCGGTGCTTTTCAGGCTGGTCAGCGTCACCACCACAAGGACCGCCGCCAGCACGTAAAGCCCGGCCGCCGCCGCGACTTCGGGCGGGGGCGGGCCGCGCAGGCTGGCGAACATCGCGATCGGCAGCGTCTGGATGTTGATGGTGTAGAGGAGCAGCGAGATCACGAACTCCGAGATGCCGAGGACGAAGACCATCAGCGTGCCCGACAGGATGCCGGGCATGATCCCCGGCAGGGTGACGAAAAGGAAGGTCTGCACCTTTTCCGCCCCAAGCGTCGCCGCCGCCTCCTCCAGCCGGGGGTCGAGGCTGAACAGCGAGGAGGCGACCGAGAACATCAGGAACGGCAGGTTCACCACGGTGATCCCGACCGAGATCGGCCAGAGCGACCCCAGCGATCCCATCCAGGTGAAAAGCGCGAGGAAGGCGAAGGCCGAGGCGATGAGCGGCGTCGCCACGCCGAGGATCATGAAAAGGCCCAGCGGAAAGCGGAAGCGGAAGCGGAAGCGCACCAGCGCGATGGCCGCCGGAACCCCGGCGATCAGCGACAGCACCACGACCTGGAAGCCGACGATCAGGCTGCGCCCCAGGGCCGCGCGGATCTCGCCGTTGCCGATCAGCGCGCGGTAGGGGTTCAGGGACAGGCTTTCGGGCGGGAAGGTCAGCCGCTCGCCGCCGCTGACCGAGGCCAGAAGGACGATGGCAAGCGGCACCGCCACCAGCAGGATGACAAGCGCCACCGACAGGCGGATCACCGGACCGTTCATGCCGCCATCCTCCGCTGCCGACGCCGCAGCCTGAGCCAGCCGAGGAAGAGAAGCCCCGGCAACACCACGACCAGGGTGGAGACCACCAGCAACAGCAGGCTGAACGCCGAGCCGAGGTAGAGGTTCTGCTGCAAGCGGTAGATGTCGCCGATCACGTTGGCGACGAAGGGCAGCCGCCCGAGGCCAAGGATCGCCGGCATGTCGTATTCGGCGATGTTGAGGAGGAGAACCACGACGATCGCCGCCACGATGCCGGGCCAGGTGAGCGGGATCACCACATTGGCCCAGATCCGCGCGGGCGAGGCGCCGAGCGTCGCCGCCGCACGTTCAAGGTTCGGGTCGATCCGCCGCATCGCCGGCATGATCAGCAGCGTCGCCAGCGGGGTGGAGACCTGCATCATGCCGATGAAGACGCCCAGGGGCGTGCCCAGAAGCCCGCCGTCCTCGATCCCGAAGAGGCCCGCCACCCAGCCCGCCATGCCGCGGTTGGCAAGGATCAGATACCAGGCGAAGGTGCGCACGATCTCGCCCATCAGGAAGGGCACGAGCAGCAGCACAAGGAGCGTCACCCGCAGCGCGCGGCGCGGCGTGCGGATGATGACATAGGCCAGCGGCAGCCCCAGAAGCACCGCCCCGGCGGTCACGGTCAGCGACAGGAGCAGCGTCCGCAACAGCGTCTGCTGGTAGAAGGGGCCGGAGGGCGGCTCGAACAGCAGCAGATACTGCTGGGCCGAAATCCCGCCCTGCTGCATCAGGAAGCTGTCATAGGCGTGGATGCTGAGCCAGCCGAGATAGATCAGCCCGACCGCAAGGACGCTGACCAGAAGGATCGCCGGCAGCATCAGCACATAGGGCTGCAGCCGACCCAGACGGCCGGGGCGCAGGATGCGGCCTGCGCCGATCAGCCCGTCGATCAGCCGCCAGCGCAGGCCCGAATAGCGTTCAGCCATGACCGGCCTCCACCGCCCAGACCTTGTCGCGCGGCCAGGTCAGCCAGACCTTCGCGCCGACCGGGATCTCGCCCGTCCGGCTGGCCAGTCGCACGGGGCGGTCGATGCCGGGGGCGGTGACCTCGTAATAGACCGTCTCGCCCTCGAAAAGCCGCAGCGCCACCTCGCCCGCAAGGCTGGCGGGACTGGCGGGGGCCGTTGCCATCCCGATGTCCTCGGCCCGCAGGATCGCGGTGGCGGCGCGGCCCTCGGCAACCGTGCGTTCGGGGGTGACGGCGATCCGTGCACCGCCGGGGGTGACGACCGCCGGTCCGTCGGGACCGCCGGTCAGCACGCCGTCGATCACGTTCGCCCGGCCGAGGAAATCGGCGACGAAGCGGCTCGCGGGGCGGCGGTAGAGCGTCTCGCCGCTGCCGACCTGCATCAGCTTGCCGTCGTTCATCACGCCGACCCGGTCGCTGAGGATCATCGCCTCGACCTGATCGTGGGTGACGTTGATGATGGTCACGTCGATCTCGCGGTGCAGGCGCACGATTTCCAGCTGCATCTCCTCGCGCAGCCGCTTGGCGATGTTCGGCAGGCGCACGATGTCCAGTGCCTGCGCCACGCGGCGGCCGATGCCGCCCTGCGGCTCGCGCCGCATCCGCAGGGGAAAGGCGATGTTGTCGAACACGCTCATGTGCGGAAACAGCGCCAGCGACTGGAACACCATGCCGATGTTGCGCTGGTGCGTGGGCACGTCGCGGACGTCGCGCCCCTCGATGGTCAGCGTGCCGCCGTCGATGCCGGTCAGCCCGGCGATGGCGCGCAGGATCGTGCTTTTTCCCGACCCCGAGGGACCGAGCAGGGTGAAAAGCTCGCGCGGGCGGATCTCAAGATCGACATGGTCGATGGCGTTGTGCGACCCGTAGGACTTGACCACCCCGGCCAGCCTGACGATCGCAGGCTGGCCGGCGGCGTCCGACGCCGGCATCGGATGAGCGGACATGGGCCGGGCTCAGCGCTGGATCGCGGCGCTGTAGGCGGCCTGCCAGCCGTCCCGGTTGCGCGCCTCGACATCGACCGGCACGACGATGCCGTATTTGGCGATTTCTTCGGGCGTCACCGGGAAGGCGGCGTCGCCCTTCATGAAGTCGGGCACCGGCGCCTTGAGGTTGACCGGGGTTTCGGCGATCCCGGCGGCGATCTTGCCCTGGTTCTCGGCGGTCAGCGCCTCGGCGACGAACATCTGCGCCCAGTAGTTCACATCCTCGGGCAGGCCGGCCGCGACATAGATCGATTCGGTGGACACCACCGCGCCTTCGGTCGGGACCACCCATTTCAGCCCCTCGACCTCCATCGCGGTGCCGACCAGCGTGATGCCAAGGCTGACCTCGCCCGCGCCGATCCCGGCGATGAACTCCTCCTCGTCGCCCGCGGCACCGATGTTGGCCTTGAGCCCGGCGATCTTGTCGAACACCGGCGTCAGGTCGTCCTTGGCGGGGTCAAGCCCCATCGCCTTGGCCAGCGGGAAGAGGAGCGAGGGGAAGGTGTTGGTGACGAAGAGCTTGCCCTCGTATTTCGGATCGAACAGGTCGTTCCAGGACATCGTGTCGGGCAGCGTGACCTGCTTCGGGTCATAGACCACGGGCTGCGAATAGGCCGCGACGTTGACATAATTTGTGGCGCCTGCGGGCAGCGCGAGGGGGCCGAGTTCGTCCTTCGCGGCGATGAAGGCCGTGTCGAAGGGGGCCGAGAGGCCCTGGACCTGGGCGGCATAGGCCATCGATTCGATGGTCAGGACCACATCGACCGGCGGGCGGGTTCCGGCGCCGACGCTTTGCGCGATCTTGACCTGGACCTCGTTGAAGTCGGTCACGTCGAATTCCACCGGAATGCCGGTCTTGGCGGTGAAGCTGGCCGCGACGCTGTCGGCATAGGTCGTGCGCCAGGGTCCGCCCCAGGTCCGCACCACCAGCCGCTCGGGCTTGGTCGCGGGTTCCATCGGCAGTTCCGAGGCAAGGGCGGGCAGCCCCCCAAGCGCCGTCGCCGCGACGATCACCGCCGCCAGGCAGTCGCGCCGACCGATACGGCGGACGGTCGATCCGTTTGCAAGTCTGTCCATCAGTTTCCCCTGTTGTTCCGTGACGTTCGCACGGTGTCGTTTGCATCAGTCTTCGGCATTCTTTCGGCAGAGGACAGGACGATGTTCGTTCTGCCGCCTGCAAGTGCATCACAGTTCCGTGATCGCTGGGCAGCCGCTCCCCGGCAGACTATCCTATGCGCCATCCTCATCTCCGCCGCAGGCGCGGGTCGAGCGCGTCGCGCAACCCGTCGCCGATGTAGTTGATGCTGAGCACGGTCAGCGAGATCGCGACGCCGGGAAACAGCACCCGGTTCGGATCGGCCTGCATGTATTCGACGCCCTCGAACAGAAGCCGTCCCCAGGTCGGGAAATCGGGCGGAAAGCCAAGGCCAAGGAACGACAGCGCGCTTTCGGTGATGATCGCCGAGGCGAAGCCCAGCGTCGCCGCGACCATGATCGGCGAGATCACGTTGGGCAGGATGTGGTGCAGCACGATCAGATGCGGCGGCGTGCCGATCGACCGCGCGGCCAGGACGAACTCGCGCTCTTTCAGCGCCAGCACGTCGCCGCGCACGATCCGGGCGGCCTGCATCCACGAGGTCAGGCCGATCGCGCCGACGATGAGGAGGAATGCCCCCGCCTCGGGGCCAAGCACGCTGGCCAGCGCATCGCGGAACAGCATCACCATGACGAGGAGCAGCGGCAAAAGCGGCAGCGCCAGGAACAGGTCGGTCAGCCGCATCAGCGGCCCGTCCAGCCAGCGGACATAGCCCGCCAGCACCCCGACCGTGGTGCCGATGAAAAGCGAGATCAGCATCGCCACGAAGCCGACCGCCAGCGACACCCGGCCGCCCGCCAACATCCGGGCCAGCTGGTCGCGGCCAAGCTGGTCGGTGCCGAAGGGATGGGCAAGGCTGGGCGCAAGGTTGCGCATCTTGAACATGTCGGTCGCCTTCGGCGCGATGAAGGCCGGGTCGAGCCGCCAGAGGAACGGCCCGACCACCACGGCCAGCACCAGAAGCCCCAGGATCACCACGCCCGCTACCGCGCCGCCATGGCTGCGGAACTGGCGCAGCACATCGGCCCAGGGGCTGCGCGGACGGTCGCTGAACAGGCCGTGGCCCGTCTCGCTCACCGTCTCGCTCACCGGCTTGCCCACAGTCTCGCTCACAGGCTCACTCATAGCGGATCCTCGGATCCAGCATGCCGTAAAGGAGGTCGGCGACCAGGTTGAAGACCACGATCAGCACGGCGAAGATGAAGGTCAGCGTCTGCACCATCGGCAGGTCGTTGGCGACGATGGCGCCGATCAGCGCCGCACCGATGCCGTTCACCTTGAACACCTGCTCGACGATGATCGAGCCGCCGAAGATCGACGGCATCCCGAGCGCCAGCACCGTGACCACCGGGATCAGCGAATTGCGCAGCGCGTGCTTCAGCACCACCTGCGGCTCCAGAAGGCCCTTGGCGCGGGCGGTGCGCACATAATCCTGCCCGAGGTTGTCGAGCATCGACGACCGGGTGTAGCGGCTGATCTCGGCGGCGTGGAAAAGTGCCAACACCGTCACCGGCAGCGCCATCTGCCAGACCTGCCGCTTGAACGTGGCGAAATCCGTCACCGTCAGCGAAGTGTCATAGTAGGACGGAAACCAGCCGAGGTTGACCGCGAAGATCACGATCAGCAGGACCCCGGTGAAGAAGGTCGGGACCGAATAGCCGATCATCGCGATGAAGGTGCCGACCTGGTCGAACCAGGAATAGTGGCGGTAGGCGGAATAGACGCCGATCGGCACCGCGATCAGCACCGCGATCACATAGCCCGCGCCGATCACCGTCATGGTCTGGCCGAGGCGCTGGCCGATCACGTCGAAGACCGGGGCCCGGCTCTGCCACGAGAGGATGCGCTGCGCGCCGCCGCCGAGCGAGGTGCCGAACCAGCCGTCGATCAGATAGGCCGGCTCGATCAGGAAGAACTGCCTGAGCCACAGAAGATAGCGCACGAGGACCGGCTGGTCCGCGCCCAGCGCCTCGATCATCTTCTGGCGCGCCTCGGGCGGGATCGAGCGCGGAATCTCGGACATCGGCGAGCCGGGCGCGAGATCGACCATCAGGAAGATGATCAGGCTGATCAGAAGCAGCGTCGGGATGGCAAGCAGCAGCCTGCGCAGGGCATAGGTCAGCATCGGCGGGGCAGCCTTCGGCAGTCGGAAAGGACGGGAACGGCGCGCGGCGGGATGGACCCGCCGCGCGCCCCGGGATGCGTGTCGCTTACTTCATGCGATACCAGTCCGCGACGTTCCAGAGCTCGCTGTCCCAGGCGTTGACCTTGACCCCGCCCAGCGTGTTCGAGATCGCCGACAGGTTGCCGCGCAGGATCAGGGGCAGCGTGACCATGCCGTCCTTGGTGATCATGTCGTTCATCTGCTTGGCGATCGCGGCGCGCTCGTTCATGTCGAAGGTCTGGGCCAGCTTGACCGACAGCGCGTCATACTCGGGATTGGCAAAGCGGTTGTAGTTGGTGCCGATCCAGTTGGTCTCGGGCCGCGGCGCCTTGTCGGTGGTCAGGGCCGCCAGATAGGCCTCGGGGTCGGTGCCGTCGAAGTTGTTGGCGTGCATCTCGACATCGGCATAGAACTTCTCGGCCGTGTCGGGCGAGGCGGGGTCGCCGCCGAAGAACACGCCGGGGTCGATCACCTTCAGTTCGGTCTCGACCCCGATCTCGGCCCACCAGCCCTTGATGAGCGCCTGGAAGTCCTGCCGCACCGGGTTGTTGGTGGTCTGGAACAGCAGTTTCAGCGGCATTCCGTCCTTTTCGCGGACGCCGTCACCGTTGCTGTCCACCCAGCCGGCCTCTTCGAGGAGCTTCTTCGCCCCCTCGATGTCCTGCGTCAGGCAGCCGGTGTTGTCCGAGGCATAGAAGGCCGGGGCCGGCACCACGTTGCAGTTCGGCACGCCGCCCGCGCCATAGCCGATGTCGTTCAGCGCGGTCCGGTCGATCGCCATCGACAGCGCGCGGCGCACGCGGACGTCCGACAGCCGCGGGTTCGGGAACTTGGCCGTGGACCGCTCGCCTTCGGCCAGATCGGGCGAGGGGTCGGTCAGGTTCAGCTCCAGCCGCTCGGTGTTGGTGCCGAAGCCCATGATGAACTGCCCCTTGCCGGCGGCCAGCATCTGCGCCTGCAGGTCGGGGTTGATCTGGGTGTTCCAGGCATAGTCGAACTCGCCGGTTTCCAGCACCTGCCGCGCCGAGGCGATGGAATCGCCGCCGCCCTTGATGATCGCGGTGGCGAATTCGGGCTTGGCCGGGTCGCGGTATTCCGGGTTGGCCTCGTATTGCACGAGATCGTTGACGGTGAAGCCCGTCACCCGGAACGGCCCGGTGCCGATCGGGGCGAAGTTCTGTTCGGTGCAGGCGGCGGCGGCGGCCCCCATGCAATTCGCGAACTGCGCCTTCTGGATGATCGGCGTCTGCGAGCCGACGAAGGCGTTGAACGGGTTGGCCTTGGGCGCGGTGAAGGTGATCTTCACCGTCAGGTCGTCCACCGCCTCGATCTTGTCGATCCCGTCGAACTTGAAGGCCTGGGCGCAGCCGCTGTCGCTGGCCCGGCAGTAGTCGCCGGTGAAGACCACGTCGGCGGCGGTGAAGGCGCTGCCGTCCGACCATTTCAGGCCGGGAATGATCTTCCAGGTGATCGTCTTGTAATCGGCCGAGATGCCGCCGTTTTCCAGGCTCGGCACTTCGGTCACGAGGCGAGCATAGACGGCGCCGTTCTCGTCGAAGCCGGCCAGCGGCTCCAGCACCATGCTGGCGGCGTAGACATCCTTGGTGCCGCTGGACAGGTAGGGGTTCAGCGTCGAGGTGGCCTGCGGAAAGGTGATGCGCAGCTCGCCATCGGTGCCGCGCCCGCCCGCAAGCGCGGGCAGACCGGCCAGCGCAAGCGCACTTCCCAGCATCAGGACGGATTTGCAGTTCATCGGCGTTCTCCTTGTTGGTGGTGGTCGTTTCTTGGGATCCGCCGGTTCATCCGGCGGCAGGCTTCGTCGGGTCGAAGAGGTGGCAGGCGACCTGCCGTCCGGGTTCCACTTCGGCCAGGCGGGGTATCTCGGTGCGGCAGCGGTCGAAGGCGCGGGGGCAGCGGGTGCTGAAGTTGCAGCCCGGCGGCATCCGCGCCGCCGAGGGCACGTCGCCCTTGAGCACGATCCGCCGCCGCCCCGCCGCGCGTGAGGGATCGGCGCGCGGCACGGCCGACAGAAGCGCCTCGGCATAGGGATGGAGCGGCCGGGCGAACAGCGCCTCGCGGGGCGAAAGTTCGGCGATCCGGCCCAGATACATCACCGCCACCCGGTCGGCGATGTGACGCACCATCGACAGATCATGGCTGATGAAAAGATAGGTCAGGCCGGAGCGTTCCTGCAGATCTTCCAGCAGGTTGACGATCTGCGCCTGGATCGACACGTCAAGCGCGGCGATCGGTTCGTCGCAGACCACGAACTTCGGGTTCAGTGCCAGCGCGCGGGCGATGCCGACACGCTGGCGCTGACCGCCGGAAAACTCGTGCGGGAAGCGGTTGACGAAGCGGCGGTCCAGCCCAACCGCCTCCATCAGTTCGCGCACGCGGGCGAGCTTGCGGTCGGTATCCCAGCCGGTGTGGACGTTCAGCGGTTCGGCGATGATCTGCTTCAGCGTCATCCGCGGGTTGAGGCTGGCCTGCGGGTCCTGGAACACCATCTGCATCGCCGGGCGCTTGGCGCGCAGCCGCGCGGCGTCAAGGGTGGTCACGTCCTCGCCGTCGATCACCACCCGCCCCGCTGTCGGCTCACACAGCCGAAGGAGCGCGCGCCCGACGGTGGACTTGCCGCAGCCGGATTCGCCCACCAGCCCCAGCGTCTCGCCCCGGGCGATGGAGAAGCTGACCCCGTCCACCGCGCGGACCGCGCCGACGCGGCGGCGGAACACCCCGGCATGGATCGGGAAATGCATTGTCAGGCCCTCGACCGTGACGAGGTCCTCCGGGATCGCGTGATCAAGCATCGACGGCGACCGCCCTGGCTTCGGCCCCCGGCAGCGCCGGGACGTGGTGGCAGGCGACGAAATGCCCCGACTTGGGGTCGTCGGTCGCGTCACGGGCGGCGGCCACCTTGCAGCAGTCGGGGTTGACGCAGGCGCACTGCGCGTCGGCATGGTCGCAGCGGTGGCGGAACGAACAGGCCCCCGGAGCCTCGAACAGGATCGGCGGCTGGCCCTCGATGGTGTTCAGCCGGTGCAGGCGGGCGCCGTCCAGCGCCGGGACGGTGCGCAGCAGCGCGCGGGTATAAGGGTGGCGCGGGGCCGCGAAGAGGTCGCGGACCGGGGCCTCCTCGACGACCTGGCCACCATACATCACCATGACCCGGTCGGCGATCTCGGCGACGACGCCAAGGTCATGCGTGATCCAGATCACGGCCATGCCCAGCTTCTGGCGCAGGTCCTGCATCAGGTCGATGATCTGCGCCTGGATCGTGACGTCAAGGGCGGTCGTCGGCTCGTCGGCGATCAGGAGGTCGGGCTCGCAGGCGAGTGCTATGGCGATCATCACCCGCTGCCGCATGCCTCCGGAAAACTGGTGCGGATAGCCGGACATCCGTGCCCGTGCGTCCGGGATGCCGACCATCTCCAGCAGCTCCACCGCCCGCGCCGCCGCCCGGCGCCGGTCCATCCCCTTGTGCCGGATCAGGGGTTCGGCAAGCTGGTCGCCGACCGTCAGCACCGGATTGAGGCTGGTCATCGGGTCCTGGAAGACGAAGCCGATCCGCGCGCCCCGGATGTCGCTCAGCGCGCGCGGCGTGAGCTTCAGGATGTCGATGCCGTCCAGCAGCACCTCGCCGCCGCGCACCTCGGCCGGGGGCGAGGCCAGGAGGCCGACCAGCGACATCATCGTCACCGACTTGCCCGAGCCGCTTTCGCCGACCACGCCCAGAAGCTCGCCGCGGCGGACATGAAAGCTCACGTCGTTGACGGCATGCACCTCGGCGGAGCCGAGGTTGAAGACGGTCTTGAGCCGCCTCACGTCCAGAACAGGACGCGTCGCGCCGATGTCACCGCCCTGCTGCATCTGCCATCCCGTCTCCATCGCGGCCGCGTCGCGCCGGTGACAGGCGCGACGCGGACCACAGCGGCATCAATGCGCCGCGTGCTGCGGCGTGTAGCCCGCCGCCGTGATCGCGGCTGCCGCGGCGGCGGCATCGCCCGCCACCGTCACGCGCCGCGCGGCCACGTCGATCGCCACTTCCGCACCCGGCAGCGCGGTTTCAAGCGAGGTGCGGATCCTGCCCGCGCAATGGCCGCAGGTCATGTCCTTCACCTCGAAGGTCACGGCCTCTGCCAGCGCCACACCGGCCTCGGCCCCGTCATGCTTTCCACAATTGCACATGGTCATCCTTTCCTGCGCGAAAACCCTGGGCGATCACCAAACGGGTTCCCACCGTTGGAAGGTCAAGCAGATTCTCGTCGCCTCGTTTCAGGGCCGCGCCAGTGCCGCGCGGCAATATCAGCCTGTCATTCAAGCCTCATGCGGGGCGCGAAGCCCCATTCCTGCCGCGGGTCGAACGGGCACGAGCGGCGAGCCATCGGGTCGTCCGGGGTTCAAGCTCGCTGCCATGACGCGGATCGCTGTCGATCTGGTTCGATCCCGGGACACAACGGCTGGACACGCCGAGATGCAGGAGCGATCTTCAACTTCAAGGCCTGCCTGATACCCGGTCATGCACGCATCAAGGGCCGGACGGGATGCTACAGCTGGCGACGTTAAGCCGCTCAATCAGTGCCAACGTCGAAAATCAGTGTTGCTCGGAAGCGGAAATGGCGGAGAGGGTGGTGCGTCCCGCGAAACGACCAAGAATGGTTGGGCGGACCAAGGCATGAATGCACATAAGTCCATGAATTTGGGAGAAAAGTGTCCGGATACTCCGTGAAAACCTCCGGTATGGACATGACCGAAAAATGCGCGATGCTACCAACATGGGTGATGGGATGCTGTGGACCGGCAACTAACGGACTTCAATAAGAAATTTCCTTACGCCTTCGTTCCTTTGCGACCAAAGTGAGTTGCGCGAAAGGAGACGAACATGAGCGGAGTTTGCCTGAACCAAGTTGAACTGGCTGCACGTTGGAAGATTGGCCACCGACCCCTCGAACGATGGCGTTGGGCGCAGGAGGGGCCGAGATATTTGAAGCTGGGCGGCCGTGTCGTCTATCGGCCTACGGACATCGAGGCATTCGAACGAGAGGTGCAGAGCGTTATGCAAGATGGCCAAGCCTTCGGCTGTCGGCCTCGGTCATCGCCGGCAACACCCGCAGCGGCGTTGCGTTCGCAGCATCGTCCTTCAGTCCAGCTTGCGGATGTAGGTCCAGGTCGGCACAGCCTCTCCGCGCGCGACCGAGAAGCTCTCGGCGTCACCGAGATACTGGAAGCCCGCGTTGGTCAGCACCCGCGCCGACCCGGGGTTGTCCTGGAACGCCTCGGCGAACATCGTGCAGTTCTTCTGCGGATTCGCGGCGACCAGCGCCTGCACGGCCTCGGACGCGATGCCGTGGTTCCAGAAGGCCGGGGCCACCCAGAAGGCGATCTCGGACTGGCCACGGTCCATCTTCCGCAGGGAAACCATCCCCAGCACTTCCGGCAGGTCCGAGCGCGTGCCATCCATGACCCAGATGTCTTCCTCGGTCCCCGTCGCCATCGCGCGGGCACAGAAGGCCTCGGCGGTGCCGGGGGGCAGCGGATGGGGAATGCCCTGCGTCGCCTCGGCCACGCGCTTGTCGCCGGCATACAGCGCGAAAAGCCCGGCGTCGGACTTCCGGACGGGACGCAGCACGAAACGGTCGGTCGCGATTTCGGCCCGCGGCACGATCTTCTCCAGGATCATGGTTTCCCTCCTTCGAAGCGCATGTGGGGATTGTCGGTTAGCCGCGCAATCGCCCGAATGTTTGGCCCTTTCAGGGTGAGGTCATGGCGTCGTGCCACAATCCGAACCGGACCCCGGAAACAGGCAGGGGGACCGGCCCTTCGGCCGATCCCCCATCTACAATCCGATTGTAAAGGTTCGGCTTACTCGGCTGCCTCCCGGGCGGGGAGGACAGAGATGAAAGTGCGGCCCTTGAGACCTTTCTTGAAGGTCACGCGGCCTTCGACCTTGGCGAAGATGGTGTGGTCGGTGCCCATGCCCACGCCTTCGCCCGGGAACCAGGTCGTGCCCCGCTGGCGGCAAATGATGTTGCCGGGAATCGCCGCCTGACCGCCGAAAAGCTTGATGCCAAGGCGACGACCGGCGCTGTCACGACCGTTGCGGGACGAACCGCCTGCTTTCTTGTGTGCCATGGGGTGTTACTCCTGAACTGCGGCGGCCTTGGCGGCCCGCTTCGGTTTCTCGACCGGGGCGGCCTTGGCGACGCCCGGCGCCTCATGGGCGGCACGGCGCGCGGCGACGGTGCCGACGGCCGGTTTCACGCCCGACTTTTCGGCCCCCGCGGCCAGCACTTCGGTCACGCGCACCAGCGTCAGATGCTGGCGGTGGCCCTTGGTGCGCTGGCTGGAGTGCTTCCGGCGGCGCTTGACGTAGTGGATGGTCTTTTCGCCCTTGATCTGGTCGATGACCTCGGCCTGGACGGCCGCACCTGCAACGAGCGGCACGCCGATCGTGGTGCCGACCATCAGGATGTCGTTGAACTGGATCTTGTCGCCCTGGGCGGCATCGAGCTTTTCAACGCGCAGGACGTCACCCGCCTGCACCTTGTACTGCTTGCCACCGGTCTTGAGGACCGCAAACATGGGTCATTCCTTCTCTTGCTCCGCGCCCTGTGGCCCCCAGGCTTGGGTGTTTCGGAGTTGCCTCCGCCTCGGACAGCGCGCCCGTTCGGGCGTCATGAATATATCAACCCGGCGAGAGTCGCCCCTCGCCGGGATGCGCGCTTATGCGGTGAAGCGGCAGGAGTGTCAAGGCGCTCGCGATCAGATGTCGCGACCCAGCATCGCGCGTCCGGCAGCGCGGCCAAGGTCGAACGAGATCGGACGAAACACCTTGTCGAACGCCGTGAAAAGCGCCGCGTTCAACCGCTGGCCTGCCGGGCTGTCCCAGAACGCGACATAGGCCTCGAGGTCCGCTTCGCTGAGCTGCGCATAGGCCAGCCCGAGATAGGCATAAAGCCAGCTCGACGTGTCGGCCCGGACCTGCTCTTCCTGCGCCCAGACGTCGGACAGGATCTGGTCCTGCGGCATGTCGCGGCCATAGACGCCGGTTTCGGCCATGCCGGTCATGAAGGCAAGGTTGCCCGACATCGACCCCGCGACATTCATTTCGAGAAGGTCCGTCGACTCGATCATCCGGCGGATCTGCCCGACCTTCGGATCGCGCGCCGCGGCAGCGTCGTCGGCCGCGACGCGGGCGGCCTCTTCGGCTGCGGTGTCAAGGAAAGCCCGGCGAGCCTCGATTTCCAGCCCGACGATGCGCTGGCCAAGGTCCGAGCCGAAGAACCTGACCATTTCCGCCGTGGCCTCGGCGTCCGATCCAAGCGCGTCTTTCAGGGCCGCGTCGAACCCGTCGCGCAGCCGCGCCAGGTCATAGATGTCCGAGACTGCCTGCTTCCATTCCGCCCCCCCGCCTGCCGGGAACATGTCCGCCTGCAGCGTCTCGCCATAGGCAAGACCCTCCTCGCGCAGGACAGCGAAGAGTGCGTCAAGCTGCATCACCTCGCCCAGCCGATCGACCGGGGCCTGGCTTTGGGGCTGATCCGGCGCGGTTTGCGCGCCAAGCGGCGCGGCAAGACCCAGAAGCGCAACCAGAACGAGACGAGGCAGGATCATCGGCGGTCTTCCCTGACTGACGGCACGCGACCGGCCGCAGGCGCAGAGGTAATCCGTTCGCCGGGTCTTGCCAAGCCGCGCCGGCCGCAACTGACCGTGATCCGGCCGACCGCACTGCTGACCGGTTCCGCCGATTGCCCCTTGCACATCGCCCCGCGCCCCGCTATCCACCCGGCTTCATAGACGACCCCTGAAGCGCGGAGAGGTGACGGAGTGGTCGATCGTGGCGGTCTCGAAAACCGTTGTAGGTTTGCGCCTACCGTGGGTTCGAATCCCACCCTCTCCGCCACTTGCCCCCGCGAAAGCGTTCTCCCGATCCGGCTACGGCCGGATTTTTCC
>NCDY01000058.1 GCA_002280405.1 Rhodobacterales bacterium 32-66-9
TGACGATGTCGTTGATGGTGATGTAAAGTGCGTGTTCCGACCCCGGCCATTTCACCTTGTAGGTCTGCCCCTCCAGCGCGGCCGGGCGGTCCAGCGGGTCCGACAGATACACCACCTCGCCCCCCGTCACCGGCTGCGACGACACCGGCGCGGTCTGCTTTTCGCTGACGGTCAGGACCGACCCGGTCACGTCATTCGGCCGGTAGGTCGTGCAGCCTTTGCACCCCTGATCCCAGGCGGCCATGTAGACTTCCTTGAAATCCTCAAAGCTGATGTCGACCGGGCAGTTGATGGTCTTGGAGATCGAGGAATCCACCCACCTTTGCGCCGCCGCCTGCATCCGCACGTGGTCCAGGGGCGGCAGGGTCTGGGCATTGACGAAATGGTCGGGCAGGGGCCTGTCGCCGAATTTCTCGCGCCAGAGGCGGACGGCGTAGTCCACAACCTCCTCCTCAGTGCGGGAGCCGTCCTTCTGCAGCACCTTGCGGGTGTAGGCATAGGCGAAGACCGGCTCGATCCCGGAACTGACGTTCCCGGCATAAAGCGAGATCGTCCCGGTAGGTGCCACCGAGGTCAAAAGGGCGTTGCGGATGCCGTGCCGGGCGATGGCCTCGCGCACATCGGCATCCATCTGGGCCATGTTGCCGCTGGCAAGGTAGCCCGCCGCGTCGAACAGCGGAAACGCCCCCTTCTCCTTCGCGAGGTCGATGCTGGCAAGATAGGCCGCCCGCGCGATGGCGTGCATCCAAAGCTCGGTGATGCGCGCGGCCTCCTCGGACCCATAGCGCAGGCCGACCATCAGAAGCGCATCGGCAAGGCCGGTCACGCCAAGCCCGATCCGCCGCTTGGCTTTGGCTTCAGCCTGCTGTTCCGGCAGCGGGAAGCGGCTGGCGTCCACCACGTTGTCCATTGCCCGCACTGCCACGCGCACCAGATGGTCCAGCGCGGCCATGTCCAGCGTCGCGCCCGATTCGAAGGCATCCTTCACCAGCGTCGGCAGGTTGATCGAGCCGAGGAGGCAGGCGCCATAGGGCGGCAGGGGCTGCTCGCCGCAGGGGTTGGTGGCGGCGATCGTCTCGACATAGCCAAGGTTGTTCGCCGCGTTGATGCGGTCGATGAAGATCACCCCCGGCTCGGCGTAGTCGAAGGTGGAGCGCATGATCCGATTCCACAGGTCGCGGGCCTGCACGGTGCGGTAGACGCGGCCGGCAAAGACCAGTTCCCACGGGCCATCGGCCTTGACCGCAGCCATGAAGGCATCGGTCACCAGCACCGACAGGTTGAACATGCGCAGGCGCGCGGGGTCCTTCTTCGCCTCGATGAAGGCCTCGATGTCAGGGTGGTCGCAGCGCATCGTCGCCATCATCGCGCCCCGGCGGCTGCCCGCCGACATGATCGTCCGGCACATCGCGTCCCAGACATCCATGAACGAAAGCGGGCCGGAGGCATCCGCCGCCACTCCCTTCACCTCGGCCCCCTTCGGGCGGATGGTCGAGAAGTCATAGCCGATCCCGCCACCCTGCTGCATGGTCAGCGCCGCCTCTTTCAACCCGGTGAAGATCCCCTCCATCGTGTCGGGGATCATGCCCATGACGAAGCAGTTGAACAGCGTGACGCTGCGCCCCGTCCCCGCCCCCGCCGTGATCCGCCCGGCGGGAAGAAACCTGAACCCCTCCAGCGCGGCATAGAACTCTGCCTCCCACTTCGCGGGGTCGTCCTCCACCTCGGCCAAGGCGCGCGCGATCCGCCGCCAGGTATCCTCGACCGAGCCGTCGATCGGCGTGCCGTCCGCCGCCTTGAAGCGGTACTTCATGTCCCAGATGGCTTCGGCGATGGGGGCGTGGAATCGCGACATCGGGGCGAATCTTTCTGTCTGTTGTGGATAAGTTCGGCGGAAGGCCCAAGATACGCCCCTGGCCCCCTTGGGTCAACTTGAAGCCCCCGGCGCAAGGCCTATGATCCGCGCATGATCAACATCCTGAAACTCTGCGTCGGGGCCGATAGCGTCGAGGACCTGCTCGACTGGCAACGCAGCCAGCGCCCGCACTGGCCGCCGGGTCAGGCGATCCATGTCACCCGCATGTGGCCCAAGCGCGAGGCCGAGGTGCTGGAAGGCTCGCTCTACTGGGTGATCAAGGGAGTGATCCTGGCCCGCCAGCGCATTCTTGACCTGCAGGAGGTGAATCTCGGCGACGGGATTCCCCGCTGCGCCCTGATCCTTGACGCCGAGGTCATCCGCACCGAAGCCGCCCCGCGCCGCCCGTTCCAGGGCTGGCGCTATCTTGACCCCAAGGACAGCCCCCGCGACCTGACGAAGGGGCGCGAACGCGAAGAGGCCCTGCCACCGTCGCTGGAGCAGGCGCTGGCCGAGATCGGCTTGCGGTAGGGTCCGATGGTCCGCCCCTGCGGGCTTGTCAGATCGGCAGGCGAACTTTCAGCATCCCCGCCAGCCGTCCCATCGCCTCGCGGCCCTCCGCCGTCCATTCCGCTGCGGTCGAGGCCCAAAGCACCGCTTCGCTGGAATGGATCAGCCCGTCCGACAGGATGCGCAGGTGATTGGCCCGCAGCGTCTCGCCGGACGAGGTGATGTCCGCGATCGCCTCGGCGGTACCGTTCTTCACCGTGCCCTCGGTCGCGCCCTGGCTGTCGACCAGTTGATAGTCCGCAACCCCTTGCGCCTGCAGGAAGTTCCGCACCAGCCGGTGATATTTGGTTGCGATCCTCAGGCGATGCCCATGCGCTTTGCGGAAGGCCGCCGCCGCCGCGTCCAGGTCGTCCACCGTCTCGACGTCGATCCAGACGTTCGGCACGGCAAGCACCAGATCGGCCTGCCCGAAGCCCAGACGGGCGATTTCGGCCACCTCGTCCTCGACCAGTTGCTCGCGCACCAGGTCGGACCCGGTGACCCCCAGATGAATCCGCCCGGTTGCCAGATCGCGCGGGATCTCTCCGGCCGAAAGCAGAACCGGAACCACGCCCCCGATCCCCTCGACCGCGACGGAATATTCGCGGTCCGACCCGGTCCGCCGCATGACCACGCCGCGCGCGCCGAACCAGTCAAGGCAGTCCTGCATCAGCCGCCCCTTGGACGGCACGCCCAGGCGGATCATGCCGTTGCCCCCTTCAACCCCGCCACCAGACCCGGGCGGATGACGCCCCCCACGGCCGGGATGAAGGCCCCGGAACCGAGGACCGCCGTCAGCGCGTCATACCGGCCACCGGAGGCCACCGGCGGCATCCCGTCGGCAAGGAAGCTGAACACGAACCCGTCGTAATATTCCAGCGCCGTGCGCCCATGGCTTGCCTCGAAGGCCAGCGTCTCCACGTCCACCCCGCGCGACGCCAGGGCCTCCAGCCGCGCCGCGAACCGGTCCACCGCCGGACCGATCGCAGGCAGCATCGCGGTGATCCCGCGCAGGTGGCGCAGCGCATGCCCCGCCGGGGCCTCGAGGCCCAGAAGGTCATACAGCAAGGCCGCCTCGGTCGCCTTGATCGGGGGCATTTCCGCGTCGGCGACCAGCGTCTGCGCCCGTGCGACGATCTCATCGGCGGACCGCAGGCCAACGAAGGTTCCCGCTTGCTCGATCAGTTGCGCGGGGCTACCCGCCTTCAGCCGGTCCAGAAGCGCCACGCGCCCCGCATGCGCCGGAGCCCGCCCGGCAAACCGGTCCAGGAGCGCCCTGAACCGCTTGGGCCGCCAGACATGCCGCAACAGGGCCGCCTTCCGCCGTTCACTGGTCTCCAACCCACGGACCGCCGCCATCAGGATGCCGATATCGCCGATGACAGGCCGCAGGTTCAGCCCCGCCAGAAGGTCGCGGAACAGCGCGAAGACCTCGGCATCCGCCGCGTCCGGCGCTGCGCGGTCAAAGACCTCGTAGCCCACCTGCAGATACTCGCTGGCCCGGCCCGAGCCGCGCGCCTGCTTGCGGAACACTTCGCCCAGATAGGCATAGCGCGCCGGATCCGCGCCATGCGCCATGTGCGCCTGCACCACCGGCACGGTGAAATCGGGGCGCAACATCATCTCGCCCCGGACGGGGTCTTGCGTGACATAGGCGCGGGCGCGGATGTCCTCGCCGTAAAGGTCCAGCAGAGTTTCCGCGGGCTGCAGGACATCAGCGTCCACCAGCACCGCACCCGCCTGCAGGAAGCCGGCAAGAAGCCGTTCGCCCTCGGCGCGGATGGCCGCTTTGGCGTTCATTGGCCCAGCATCTTGCGGACAGCGGCCGCGAGGTCGGCACGGGGAACCTCGACCTGCGCGGGCCGGTCCTTCCATTCCTCCAGCGTGGCGCTTTCGGCGATCTTCGCGCCGAGGATCAGGTCCTTGAGGATCACCTTGCCCGCCGCCGCCTCGGTCCCGCCCTGGATCACCGCAATCGGAGACGCCCTTTTATCCGCATATTTCAACTGGTTGCCAAAGTTCTTCGGGTTGCCAAGGTAGACCTCGGCCCGGATCCCCGCCTGGCGCAACTCGCCGACCATCGCCATGTAATCCGCCATCCGGTCGCGGTCCATCACGGTCACGACGACCGGTCCTTGCGAGGAGCCAGCGACACGCCCCTTGGCGCGGAGGGCGGCGAGAAGGCGGTCCACCCCGATGGAAACCCCGGTCGCGGGCACATCCTGCCCGGTGAACCGCTTGACGAGGCCGTCGTAGCGCCCGCCCCCGGCGACCGAGCCGAAGTTGCGCGGACGGCCCTTCTCGTCGAGGATCTTGAAGGTCAGTTCCGCCTCATAGACCGGCCCGGTATAGTAGCCGAGGCCACGGACGACGCCGGGGTCGATGACGATGCGGTCGGGGCCGTAGCCCTGGGCCGCCAGAAGTGCGGCAATCGCTTCCAGCTCGTCAACACCATCCGCTCCTGTCACCGAGGCGCCGACCAGCGCGCGCAGCCGCGCGCAGGTCGCGACGCCGCTGTCACGCCTGGCTGTGGTAAAGCCGATGACGACGTCAGCCTGTTCAGCACTCAGCCCCGCGCCCTTCGTGAAATCCCCGCTCTCATCCTTCCGACCCTCGCCCAGCAGCGCCCGCACACCCTCCACCCCCAGCCGGTCGATCTTGTCGATGGCGCGCAGGACGATCCCGCGTTCGACTTCCTTGTCGTCGCCCGCCAGCCCCGCGACCTCCATCACGCCGTTCAGGATCTTGCGGTTGTTGACCTTCACCACATAGTCGCCGCGGGGGATGCCGACCTCTTCCAATGCGTCCGCCAGCATGGCGCAGATTTCGGCGTCCGCCGCGACCGAAGCGGACCCCACCGTATCCGCGTCGCACTGGTAGAACTGGCGGAAGCGGCCCGGCCCCGGCTTCTCGTTCCGCCAGACGGGGCCCATCGCGTAGCGGCGGTAGGGGCTGGGGAGGTCGTTCCTATACTGGGCGGCGACGCGGGCGAGGGGGGCGGTGAGGTCGTATCTCAGGGCCAGCCAGTCCTGGTCCTCATCAGCCCATGCGAAGACGCCCTCGTTGGGGCGGTCGACGTCGGGGAGGAACTTGCCGAGGGCCTCGACGGTTTCCACGGCGGAGGTCTCCAGCGGGTCGAACCCGTAACGGTGGTAGACGGCGGCGATCTGGTCCAGCATCCGCTTGCGCTCGGTGACTTCCGCCCCGAAATAGTCGCGGAAGCCCTTCGGGGTCTCGGCGCGGGGGCGGCGGGTTTTCTCGGCCATGGGCTCGACCTTCGCTTTTGATCGGGGTCCGTGTATCCCGTGGGAGGGGCCGGTTCAAGGACGGGCGGGCAATCGGGGGGGTGTGATGGACCGGGTCGACAGCTTGGAGGAACGGATGGCCCACCTGATGCGGGCGGTCGAGGACCTGTCGGACGTGGTGGCCCGTCAGGCCAGCGAGATCGCGGGGCTGGAGGGGCGGGTGCGGCTGCTGATGGAGCGGGCGGCGGAGGAAGAGGCCTTTCGCGGTCCTCCCGAAGCGAATGTCCGTCCGCCGCACTGGTAAACGTGCCCGCCGCCGTGGCCCGGTCCTGGGCGGGATGACCGGGTTCAGTTCCTCCCTTCACGGGTGGGACAAGGGTGGTTGACTCGGGCGCGCGCTTCTCTATAAGCCGCACGTCCCGGAAGCGATTCCGGGGCTTTTCATTGGTGTTGGTGGCCCCTGCAAAGGGATGCCTGTCGGCGGGGAAGCCCGCAAAGGACAACGCCCTTCATCGCCGCTTTGCGGCACATAACGAAGGAGATCAGCGGTGACCAAACGCACCTCTGCCAAGTACAAGATCGACCGCCGCATGGGCGAAAACATCTGGGGCCGTCCGAAGTCCCCGATCAACAAGCGCGAATACGGTCCGGGCCAGCACGGCCAGCGCCGAAAGAACAAGCTGTCGGACTTCGGCACGCAGCTCCGTGCCAAGCAGAAGCTCAAGGGCTATTACGGCGACCTGACCGAAAAGCAGTTCCGCAAGATCTATGGCGAGGCCGAGCGGGTGCGCGGCGACACCGGCGAGATGCTGATCGGCCTTCTGGAGCGTCGTCTGGACGCGGTCGTCTACCGCGCCAAGTTCGTCCCGACGATCTTTGCCGCGCGCCAGTTCGTCAACCACGGCCACGTCCTGGTGAACGGCAAGCGGGTCAACATCGCGTCCTACCGCGTGGCGGAAGGCGATGTGATCCAGGTCCGGGAAAAATCGCGGCAGATGGCGGCCATCGTCGAGGCGATCGCGCTGACGGAACGCGACGTGCCGGATTACCTTGAAGTGGACAACAACAAGCTGACGGCGAAGTTCGTCCGCACTCCGGGTCTGGGCGATGTGCCCTATCCGGTGCAGATGGAACCGAACCTGGTCGTCGAATACTACGCCAAGAACTGATCTTCCGGTGCGCTGTAGCGCATCCTACAGTGTGGGGCCGCGCCGCGAGGTCGCGGCCTTTTTCATTTTCCGATGGAGAGCGCGATGCACCATACTGTCCATGCCCGGATCGAGGGTGCGTTGGTGGTGATCGGCTTCGGCTCGATCGGGCGGGGGGTATTGCCGCTGATCGAGCGTCACATCGGGTTCGACCGCGCCCGGTTCACGGTGATCGAGCCGTTGGACGACTTCGCGTATCTGATGCGCGATCACGGCATCCGGCATCTGCAGATGGCGTTGACGCCGGAAAACTTTGCCGAGGTGCTGCGCAGCCTGTTCCCGGACGGGAGGGGGATGATCGTCAACCTGTCGGTCGATGTCGATTCGATCGAGCTGATGAAACTGGCCCAGGACATCGGGGTCCAGTACATCGACACGGTGGTGGAGCCTTGGCCGGGGTTCTACTTCGGTTCTTCCCTGCCGAATGCGGAGCGGACCAACTATCCGCTGCGCGAGCGGGTGCGGGCCTTGGGCAAGGCCCATGCGGGCGGGCCGACGGCGGTGTCGTGCTGCGGGGCCAATCCGGGGATGGTGTCGTGGCTACTGAAAGAGGCGCTGTTGCGGCTGGCGGCGGATACGGGGGCGACCGCGAACCCGGTGACGCGTGCGGACTGGGCGGCGCTGATGCGGGCGCTGGGCGTCAAGGGCGTGCATGTGGCAGAGCGGGACACGCAGGTGTCGGCCAGGCCGAAGCCGCCGGGCGTGTTCGTCAACACCTGGTCGGTGGACGGGCTGTTGTCCGAGGGCTATCAGCCGGCGGAGCTGGGCTGGGGCACGCATGAGAAGAAGCTGCCGCCGAACGGGCATGCCTTCGACCACGGACCAGGCCATGCGATCTGGATCGACCGGCCGGGCGCGGATACGCGGGTGCGCAGCTGGTGCCCGGATGTGGGGCCACAGTTCGGGCTGGTCATCACCCACAACGAGGCGCTGTCGATCGCGGACCATTACACGGTCCGGGACCAGGATGGCCAGGCGGTCTACCGACCGACCTGCCATTACGCCTATCATCCCTGCAACGATGCGGTGCTTTCGCTGCACGAGATGAACGGCGCGGGGCAGCGGCAGCCCGGGCAGCACATCCTGACGGCCGAGGAGATCACCGGCGGGGGCGATGATCTGGGCGTCTTCCTGTACGGCCATGCCAAGGGCGCGATGTGGTATGGCTCGCGGCTGTCCTGCGACGAGGCACGTCGGCTTGCCCCCCATCAGAACGCGACCGGGATGCAGGTGACGAGTGCCGTTCTGGCGGCGATGGTCTGGGCGGCGGAGAACCCGACCGAAGGGTTCGTCGAAGCCGACGAGATGGACCATGTCCGCTGCCTGGAGGTGAGCCGCCCCTATCTGGGCCGGATCGAGTGCCACTATACCGACTGGACCCCGATCCGGAACCGGATCAACAGCTTCGCCGAGGACCGGGACGAGGATGATCCCTGGCAGTTCACCAACTTCCTCGCGGTCTGACCGGCACCGGTTAAATTGAGCGCTGCCGCGCAAGTCCTTTGTCTCGTCGTCGGCCTGCGCCTCCTCCTCGGCGCGCGCGCCGCGCGGGAGTATTTCGGGAAATGGGCAAATGCAGCTTGCTCATTTCACAAATACTCTGGGGGTTTGGGGGTGAAACCCCCATCGGCCGAGGAGGAGGCGCAGGCCGACGACGAGACAAAAGGTCTTGGCGCGCTGGCGCTCCGTCTCTCGGCTGCGAGTCCGGGCGAAAGGTTCTGGCCATGAACGCGCCGGGCGGGTAAACCGGGCGGGACTTCCGGGGGCCAGGATGAACGACCAGATCAAGCCGCAGCCAGGCATTCTTGACATCGCCCTCTACGAGGGCGGCAAGGCGCATGTGGCGGGCGTGACCAATGTGGTGAAGCTGTCGTCGAACGAAAACCCCTTCGGCCCGTCCGACAAGGCGAAGGAGGCCTTCGCCCGGACGGTCCACTCGCTGCACCGCTATCCGGTGAGCGACCAGGCCGATCTGCGCGCGGCGATCGCCGAGGTGCATCGGCTGGACGCCACCCGCATCATCTGCGGGGCCGGGTCGGACGAGATCATCACCTTCCTGTGCCAGGCCTATGCCGGTCCGCGCGACGAGGTGGTGTTCACCGAGCATGGGTTCCTGATGTACCGAATCTCGACCCTGGCCGTCGGGGCCACACCGGTCGAGGTGCAGGAACGGGAACGCACGGCGGATGTCGATGCGATCCTAGCCGCCTGCAACCGGCGCACCAAGCTTGTGTTCATCGCCAATCCGAACAACCCCACGGGCACGATGATCTCGGCTGCCGAGGTTGCCCGGCTGGCCGAGAGCCTGCCGCCGCAGGCGCTTTTGGTGCTGGACGGGGCCTATGCGGAATATGTCGAAGGCTATGACGGCGGTGCTTCCCTGGTCGATGCGCGCGACAATGTGGTGATGACGCGGACCTTCTCGAAGATCTACGGCCTTGGGGGTTTGCGGATCGGCTGGGGCTACGGGCCAAAGCATGTCATCGACGTGCTGAACCGCATCCGCGGGCCGTTCAACCTGTCCACGACCCAGCTTGAAACGGCTGAAGCGGCGATGCGCGATCAGGCTTTCGTCGCCCATTGCCGGGCCGAAAATTCCCGGATGCGCGGCTGGCTGGCCGGAGCCCTGGCCGAGCTTGGGGTGCCGTCGGATACCTCGATGGCGAATTTCATCCTCGCGCGGTTCGCCAGCCAGGACGAGGCCGAGGCCTGCGATGTCTTTCTGCAGAAGCAGGGTCTGATCGTGCGGCGCGTGGCGGGGTACAAGCTGCCGCACTGCCTGCGGATCACCATCGGCGACGAATCCGCCTGCCGTCAGGTCGCGCATGCCGTGGCGCAGTTCAAGGGTGTGAAATGACCTACCAGCGCGTGGCTCTGATCGGCCTGGGGCTGATTGCCTCATCCATGGCGCATGCGATGCGGGCACATGGGCTGGCCGGCGAGATCGTCGGCTATGCCAAGTCGCCCGAGACGCGGGCGGTGGCGAAGGATCTGTTCTGCGACCGGGTGACAAAGAGTGCCGCCGAGGCGGTCAAGGGGGCCGATCTGGTGGTGTTGGCGGTTCCGGTCGGCGTCATGGGCGAGATCGCCGCCGAGATCGGGCCGCATCTCAAGGCCGGGGCGACGGTGACGGATGTCGGCTCGGTCAAGCGGGCGGTGGTCGATGCGGTCACGCCGCATCTGCCAGAGGGCGTGCATTTCATTCCCGGGCATCCGATGGCGGGGACGGAGTATTCCGGGCCCCGGTCGGGCTTTGCGACGCTCTACCAGAACCGCTGGTGGCTTCTGACCCCGGCCGAGACCTGCGACCCGCAGGCGCTGGCGCGTCTGCGCGGGCTGATCGAGGGGATGGGGGCCAAGGTCGACCTTCTGGACGTCGCGCACCATGATCTGGTGGTGGCCGTGGTCAGCCATGTGCCCCATGCCATCGCCTACACGATGGTGGGGGTGGCCGATCACATGCGGCGCGTGTCGCAGTCCGAGGTCATCAAATACTCGGCTGCCGGGTTCCGCGACTTCACCCGGATTGCCGCCAGCGACCCGGTGATGTGGCGCGACGTGTTCCTGACCAACAAGGAGGCCGTGCTGGATATCCTCGGCCGGTTTGCCGAAGAACTGTTCGTCTTGCAGCGGGCGATCCGGATGGGCGATGGCGAGCATCTGCACGCCTATTTCACCCGCTCGCGCGCGATTCGCCGCAGCATCATCGAGGCCGGGCAGGACACCGCGGCGCCGGATTTCGGCCGGGCACCGCCGCCCGCCGAAAGGGCTTAGGCGGGCTGCGGGTATTTCAGAACGACGCTGGGCCCGGGGCCGGACGGGCATCACGAAGAGCATGTCCAATTCGACACGTCGGCCCGTCCGGGCAGGGCCTATTCCCGTTAGCCGGATGGTGGGACCAGCAGGGGTGCTGGGCCCAGAGGGAAGGGGCCGAAGCTCATGCGGCCGTCCCTGAGGACGAGGGTCAGCGACAGGACGGACGGCTGGGGCGTCTGTGCGGCCAGCGCCTGCATCCCGCGTGCGACAGTGGGTGCGACTTCGGGTTTCACCACCCCGGCGGCGACAAGAATTGCGGGCAGGCGATCCCAGTTGGTGACCTCGACGGTGACCTTGCCCGCAGCAAAGCCGTTTCCATCCGCTTCGATCAGGCCCTTCGCGGTGGCGGCCATCTGGCCCCAGGCGAGGTTCAGCTGGTTGACCTCGATCCGCGTCAGGTAGGGTTTCACCTTGCCGACCGAGCGGTCGAGCGGAGCCGAAAGCGTCAGATAGATGCTGCCCCACAGGCTTTCCGCGACATCGGGCAGGTCGGAGGCGGGCAGTTCGGGAATCGTTACCGCCCTGATGGCCGCGACAAAGCCCGGGTCGGGGGTCAGGGGGGCCAGATCGAAGCCCAGCTCGTAGCCTGCGGCCCCCAAGGCCGGCGCGGCGCGCAGGCCCAGGGTGAAGTCACCGAGGGCGAGCGTCCAGCCCCGGTCCGACGCCAGCGTCAGTGACGTGCCCGCGACCCGCGCCTCGGCGAGCGGCAGGTCGGTCGAAGGCCTGGCCCGGAGGCTGGCCTTCAGGTTGGAGGACGTGGCGATGATCGACTGGTCGGGCAGGGTCACCACCTGTTCGGGCGGCAGGGCCGCGATGATGTGCCAGGGTTTCCACGTCATCGCGAAGACCTGGGCGAAGGGGGCCTGCCAGCCGATGCCGGTCTTCGGATCGGCAAGCCGCAGGCCCTCGACCGTCAAATCCCAGCGGTTCGGAAACCCCGCAACCCGCAGCGCGGACTTCTGCGCCACCAGGCCCTGGCGGGCGGCGTCGGCAAAGCCGTCCTCCACCCCCTGCCGGATCACCCTTGTCCCGACAAACCAGTAGCCCGACCACAGGGCCGTCGCCGCCAACAGAAGGAAGAGTAGCTTGCGCATCCCGCGCCCCTTTTCATTGCCTGCCTGCCGGTGTTTACAGGGCCGCAGGCAACAGGGCCGGGTTTCCCGGTCGCCGAGCGCCGCATCGCCACGCTGGAAGGCTGGCACCGCAGCTTCTGCATGCGCTCGATCCACCATCGGGGCACCGTCGAACGGCCCGGCCTTGTGCTTGCCCTGGACCGGGCCGAGGGCGCGGCCTGCACCGGCGTCGCGTTCCGTGTCGCGCCCGGTGCCGAGGCCGCGGCGCTGGCTGGCCTGCGCGAACGCGAGCTGGTCTCCTCGGCCTATCTGGAGATGACGCTTCCCGTAGCCACCGGCACCGGCTTCGTCGATGCCGTCACCTATGTCATCGACCCCGACCATGCGCAGTACTGTCGGCTGAACCGCGAGGCGCAGGCCCGCATCATTGCCCGGGCCGCCGGCGGGCGGGGCACCAACCGCGACTATCTTTGGGCGACCACCGCGCATCTGGCCGAACTGGGCATTGCCGACCCCGACCTTGACTGGCTTGCGTCACGGGTCCGCGACCTGAGCTGACCTTTTGCTTGGAAGCTGCGCCCATCCTGCTAGTCTTCCGCCACGGGCAGGGCAACCAGAGGGCAGTATGTCCCAGACAGACCAGCGGGCGGCAGGAGGCGCTACGACCTTCTCGCAGCCGATCCGCGCGATCACCACGATGCTCTTGGTCTGTGCGCTGGTCGGGGCCGGAGCCTGGCTGATCTATGGCCAGATCGTCGACATCCTGCGCACCAATCCGGTCCTGAACGGGGTCATCGCGCTGGTGTTCCTGTTCGGGGTCCTGTCCTCTTTCTGGCAGGTCTGGATCCTCGCGCAGTCGGTCTACTGGATCGAGAATTTCGTGCAGGGCACGCCGGGCACCGAAGACGACGCTCCGCCGCGGCTTCTGGCGCCGCTGGCGGCGCTTCTGCGGTCGCGGTCGGCGCGGATGTCGATTTCGGCCTCGTCCTCGCGGTCGATCCAGGACTCGGTCGTCCAGCGCATCGACGAGGCGCGCGACATCACGCGCTACCTGATCAACCTTCTGGTTTTTCTGGGGCTGCTCGGGACGTTCTGGGGTCTTGCGACGACCGTCCCGGCGGTGGTCGAGACGATCCGCAGCCTTGCCCCGCAGGAAGGCGAAAGCGGGCTGGATGTCTTTGGCAAGCTGATGGGCGGTCTGGAAAGCCAGCTGGGCGGGATGGGGACGGCGTTTTCCTCCTCGCTTCTGGGGCTGGCGGGGTCGCTGGTGCTTGGCCTGCTGGAACTGTTCGCCGGCCACGGTCAGAACCGCTTTATCCGCGAGCTGGAGGAATGGCTGTCCTCGATCACGCGCCTGGGCTATGCGGGTGACGGCGACGGGGCGGACCAAAGCGCGCTTGGCCTTCTGGTCGACCACATGGCGCAGCAGATGGAGGAACTTCAGGCGCTGCAGACCCAGACCGAGGCGAACCGGTTCCATTCCGAGATGAAGATCACGGAACTGGTGACGGCGATGACCAAGCTGACCGACCGGATCGATGCCGAAAAGGGCCAGGCGGCGCTGTTGCGCCGGATTGCCGAGGGTCAGGAAAAGCTGGTTGCCGCCCTGCAGGATGGCGGCTGGGGCGGCGGCAGCGACGCCGAAAGCCGGATGCGGCTCAGGTCGATCGACGTGCAGCTTCTGCGCATCCTGGAGGAAATGGCGGCGGGCCGGCAGGAAACGCTGACCGACCTGAAGACCGACATCGGCCAGCTGACCAATGCGATCCGGCAGCTGGGCCGTGGCACCGGGCGGGCCTGACATGGTCGTCCGCACCCGCCGCCGCGACAGCAGCCTGATCTGGCCGGGCTTTGTCGATGCGGTGACGACGCTGTTGATGGTGCTGATGTTCGTTCTGACCATCTTCACTGTCATGCAGTCCGTCCTGCGCGACACCATCACCACACAGGGCAGCGAACTTGACGCGCTGACCTCGCAGGTCGCGCAACTGGCCGATGCGCTGGGGCTGGAGAAGGCCAGGGCCACGGGGCTGGAGGCGCGGGTGGCCGAGTTGCAGGCCGGGCTTTCCTCGGCCCTGGCGGAAGGCGCGCGCCAGGCAGGGCTGATCGCGTCACTGACGGCGGATCTGACCGCCCGGCAAGGGGAGCTGGCAGCGGCACAGTCGCGCATCACCGGGTTCGAGGCGCAGGTCGCGGCGCTTATCGTCGAACGCGATACCGCGCGGGGCGAGGCGGAACGCCTGACCGCCTCGGTCGCCGATCTGGAAGCCGCGCGGTCCAAGCTGGTCTCGGAAGCGGATGCGATGGCCCTGGCGCTGGCCACGGCGCGCAACGAGGTGGACGCCAATGCCGAGGCCGCGCGTCTGGCCGCCGCCCGGCGAGATGCACTGGAGGCGCTTTTGGCCCAGGAGCGGGCAAAGGGCGCAACCGGTGCCGCCGCTCTCGCGGCTGCGCAAACCAAGGTGACCGAGGCGGAAGCCGCGCGTCTGGCCGATGCAGCTGCCTTGCAGGCGCTTCGCGACCGGCTGGCCACTGCCGATACCGAATTGACCGCGATGACCCTGGCGCTGGAAGCGCAACGGAAGAAAGCGGAAGAGACCCTGACCCTGCTGGCCGCCGCGCGGACCGAAGCGGCGAAGCGAGCGGGCGAAAGCGACGCTGCGGTGACAGCGGCCGAAACCGCGCTGCTGGCGGAACAGGAAAAGGTGCTGGCAGCCGCGCGCGAGGTCGAGCTTCTGAACCAGCAGCTTTCCGCGCTGCGCAGCCAGCTGGGCAGCCTGCAATCGGTGCTGGACGATTCCAAGGCGCGGGACGCGGCAGCCAAGGTGCAGCTGGAAAGCCTTGGCAACGATCTGAACGCAGCTTTGGCCCAGGTGGCGGCGGAACAGCGGAAACGGGCCGAACTGGAGGCTGCCGAAGCGGCGCGCCTGGCGGCGGAAAACCGGGACCTTGCCCGCTTTCGGTCAGAATTCTTCGGCCAGCTCTCGGCGGTGCTGCAGGACCGCGAAGGTGTGCGCGTGGTGGGCGACAGGTTCGTCTTCTCGTCGGAAGTGTTGTTCGGACCGGGCTCGGCAGACCTTTCACCGGAAGGCCAGGCCCAGATCGCGGGGGTGGTCCGCATCCTGGACGAGGTGCGCGCGAAGATCCCGCCCGGGATCGACTGGATCATCCGGGTCGATGGCCATACCGACAACGTCCCGCTGTCCGGCCGCGGCAAATTCGCGGACAACTGGGAACTGAGCCAGGCCCGCGCGCTGTCGGTGGTGCGATATATGCAAGACAGCCTGGGCTTTCCACCAGAGCGGATGGCTGCGACGGGGTTCGGCGAATACCGGCCCGTGGCGCTGGGCGATGACGAGGCGTCGCGCGCGCAGAACCGACGGATCGAGATGAAGCTCACGGAACGCTGAAGCACCATTCCGTGACTGCGCGGGGTTGCGATCCGTGCTATGCTCGGCATGAAACCATTCGTGCTTGCAGTCGATGCCACTGGGATGCCCCGAGGCAGGACCGGCCCGGGCGCCCCCGAACGGGAGGACCCCTGATGCCGAAGACGATTGGAAACCCCCTGTCCTGGACCTTTGGCGCGCTGGGCTCGGCCGCGGGTTATGCGACCGATATCGCAACGCAGGCCAGCGCCGACCCAGATCTGCGGCTTGAAACGCGCAGACTTGTCACGGGCGACCTGCGCCGCGCGTTGCGGAAGGGGTGGGACGATCTGTCGGCGATGCGGTCCGACGTGCTGTTTGCCTGCATGCTGTACCCCGCGATCGGGGCGGTTCTGCTGGCGTTCGCGGCGCGAGGCAACCTGACCCATCTGCTGTTTCCGGTGCTGTCAGGTTTTGCCCTTGTCGGGCCGGTCGCAGCTTTGGGCCTGTATGAGCTGAGCCGCAGACGCGAGGCGGGGCAAGAGGTCGGGTGGGGCGCGATGTTCGACGTGCTGCGCAATCCGCGGTTCCCGCGCATCCTGATGCTGGGCCTGTTCAATGGTGTGATCTTCATGGTCTGGCTGCTTCTGGCCGACGCGATCCATGCGGCGACGCTGGGCTCGGACCGGCCTGCCAGCCTGACGGCGCTGGTGACCGCTGCCCTGACAACGCCTGCGGGTTGGGTGATGACGGTCGTGGGAACCGCGGTCGGCTTCGTTCTGGCGGCGGCGGTGCTGGCGGTCAGCGCGATCTCGTTCCCGTTGCTGCTGGACCGGAACGTGAGCCTGCCGGTCGCGGTGATGACCTCGGTCCGGGTCGCGCGGGAGAATCCGGTGGTGATCGCGATCTGGGGGCTGATCGTGACGGGGGGGCTGGTGCTGGGAATCCTGCCCTTGCTGCTGGGGCTGGTCGTGGTGCTGCCGGTCCTTGGACATGCGACCTGGCATCTCTACCGGGTGGCGGTGGTCTGACGCTGTCCACGCGTGGACACTTGATGCAGGTCAATGATTCCAGTGATTTGGTTGTGAACGTTCAGTATTTCTTAACCGCTGGGGTGGCTCCTCGTGCGCCTTCGGCTTCGCGTCGTCGGGACCGAAGCGCAAAGAAAAACCCCGCCGGGTGGGGGCGGGGTTCTTTATAGCGAGCGCTTTATTCGGCGGTCAGAAGCGGCGGCTTCTGCCCGGTCAGGCGGGGCTTCTGCGGTTCTTCGATATCAAGCACGATGGCGTCGTCCTTGACTTGAACCCGGACCACGCCACCCTTCATCAGCTTTCCGAACAGCAACTCTTCGGCCAGCGGTTTCTTGATGTGTTCCTGGATCACCCGTGCCAGGGGGCGGGCACCCATCTTGTCGTCATAGCCCTTGTCGCCCAGCCAGGCGGCGGCTTCGGGGCTGAGTTCGATATGGACGTTGCGGTCCATCAGCTGCGCCTCAAGCTGCAGGACGAACTTCTCGACCACCTGCATGATGACCTCCTTGCCCAGGGGGGCGAAGTTGATCACCGCGTCCAGGCGGTTGCGGAATTCCGGCGTGAAGGTCCGCTCGATTGCCGCCGTATCCTCACCCGTCCGGCGTTCGCGGCCGAAGCCGATGGCGGACTGCGAC